>RGZZ01000114.1 GCA_010028905.1 Pseudomonadota bacterium
AAGCCGCGCGCCAGACCCCGTGTCTTTGACACGGGCGGTAAACAAGGCGAGACACATATCATGGCACACCCCCAGATCAACATCCTGCTCTGACTTTAGTGATCTGAGATTGCGCCGGCGTCAGTTCTAGATTACCCGTATGTTACAATACGGAATGGAATCCGTTTCGACTCTGCATCTCCACAGATCACGGGTGAGCGTCCGGGAGGCCTGGCTGTCACCCGCCTTACAGCACGCGCAGCGCCTTCATCTCGCCCGCAATGATCTCGGCCTTCGGGCCCAGCACGACCTGCAGGTTGTTCTCTCCCAGGCGAATCGCCCCCGCGGCACCCAACGCCTTGAGCGCTGCCTCGTCTACTTGTGAGATATCTGCCACGGTGAGGCGCAACCGCGTGATGCAGGCGTCGATGTCGGTGAGGTTCTGCAAGCCTCCCAGCGCCTCGGCGTAGCGGCGGGCGAGGGTCACGCTTTCGCGCTCGACGGACTGCGGTGCGCTCGAGCGCTCGACAGAGAGCGCCACATGCGGAGAGGCGGTCTGAGGGGGCTCGCCGGCGGGCGTCTCGTCGTCTTCCCGGCCCGGCGTGCGCAGGTCGAGGCGAATGATCAGTGTGCGGAACAGCACATGATAGATGCCGAAGAAGACCAGGCCCTGCGCGATCAGCATCGTCCAGCGAACCGCCAGCGGATTGCGGCTCGACAGCGTCAGGTCGACGAGACCGGCGCTGAACCCGAAGCCCGCCATCCAGTGCATGGCCGCGGCGACATAGAGCGAGACCCCGGTCAGCAGCGCGTGCAGCACATAGAGCAGCGGTGCCACGAACATGAACGAGAACTCGAGAGGCTCGGTCACACCGGTGAAGAACGAGGCAATTGCCGCCGCGCCCATGATCGAGACCACCCTGGCGCGGTTCGAGGGCTTCGCGGTCTGGCAGATGGCGAGGGCGGCGCCGGGCAGTCCGAACATCATGATGGGGAAGAAGCCAGCCTGGTACATGCCGGTGACGCCTGGCGTGGCAGTGCCCCTGGCGAGGGACTGGGCGCCCCCGAGGAAGTTGGGGATGTCGTTGATGCCGGCAACGTCGAACCAGAAGACCGAGTTGAGGGCATGGTGCAGGCCCACGGGGATGAGCAGGCGGTTCAGCATTCCGTAGATGCCTGCGCCGACGGGGCCCAGGCCCACGATGGACCGGCCGAACGACACGAGGCCCCCGTAGGTGACCGGCCAGACGACCATCAGCACCAGCGAGACCCCCACCATCGTCACCGAGGTGACGATGGGCACCAGCCGACGGCCGCTGAAGAACGCGAGAGCTTTGTGCAGCTCGACCCTGCTGAAGCGGTTGTACAGCTCGGCGGCGATGACACCGCAGAGAAGGCCGATGAACGGGTTCTTGATCTTGGTGAAGGCCACGGGCACCTGGCTCGTGGGCATGCCGCGCATCTGGGCCACGGCCTCGGGGCTCAGCAAGGTGGTGACCACCAGGTAGCCCACCAGGCCGGCCAGGGCCGCCGCGCCGTCCTTGTCGTTCGACAGCCCGTAGGCCACCCCCACCGCGAACAAGAGGGGCATGTTCTCAAGAATGGCGCCACCGGCGTGACTCAGCAGCGCGGCGGCGGCGCTCCCACCGCCCCCGCTCGACGAGATCCAGTATCCCATCCCCATCAAGATGGCGGCGGCGGGCAGCAGGGCTACTGGAACCATCAGGGCGCGACCGATTCTCTGCAGGTACCCGAACACGTTCATGGCTCCTTGCGCTGGTCTGTGCTGGCCTTGCGCGGCGCGTCGCACCGCGGGTGAGGTTCGCCTGTCGAAGCGGAAGCCCTCTGGCGAGGCCCGCTGGCGGGGGGACGCAGCCTCCCGGACCTGGGAGCCCGGTTTGCGCGGGCACGACGGTAGGAAGCGCGCGGCGGAACGCAGAAGTCTTCAGGTCACGGAGAAGGTCCACACCGGCCTGGAGAAGTGCACGACGAGGAGCCCGCCCTGTGATCGACCCGCACAGAACGCGAACCCACGCGGCCAGCAGCCCGCCTGCACCCGGAACCATTCGCCGCCCCTCCCCGAAGACGCCGGGGCGGCTCGACGCGCGGCGCACCCACGCCATCGACCAGCTTGCCGGGCACGTGTCGAAGGCCGCGCGCCGGCGCATGCAGAGTATCTTGCACCCCTTCCCCACGGGCGAGCTCGAGGCGCTCCACGCCAAGGGTGTGCGCTTCGAAATCACCAAGGCGCCCAGCGAGGCGCAGAAAGCCGTCTCCAAGGACGGCCTGCAGATGCTGGGCGGCTACAACCTCATCACGCGACAGATCCAGCTCATGGAGTCGACCCTGCTCGGTGAAGACGGCCCCCACACGGTGGTGCACGAGCTGTGCCACGCCATCGATCACATGCGCGGCGATCGCCTCCGCGAGCCGAGTGGCACACCGTCTGACAACCTGCAGCGGGCCCGAGCCAACGCGCTCAATGAGTCGAGCCTGTCGCCGGAGGTTCACGCGCTCTACCAGCGGTACCAGGCGCGAGGCGGCGTCGAAGATGTCGCCGGGCTGCGCGACGAGCTGCGCGAGTCACACGCCGATGCGCAGTCGGGCCTGCCCACCAGCGCCCGCTTCACCTCGACCTTCGACGGCTGGGGCCCGCGGCCCGTGCGGTACGAACGCAAGGACGGCGTCGAGACCTTCGTCATCGATTCGGTGAAGAAGGCGGGCAAGGCCCCACTCGTTCTCGGTGGCGGCGCGGGCGCGGCCATCGCCGCTGCTGGTCTGGTCTTTCCTCCCATCGCGCCGGTGGCCTTCGGACTTGGGGGATTGCTGGCGGGCACCGCCCTCCTCGAGACGGCCCAGCGCATCACGCACAAGCACAAGACCTCCACCTCCGAGGTCGAGGTGCCGTTGCAGGACAGCGCCACGGCGCACGTGACCCAGCGCGATGAGCGCACGATCATCTCGCTGCCGGAAGACGCCGAGCCGAACGAGGGCGACATCTGGTCCCCCTACGCTCACCGCGGCAGCCGTGGCCAGGAGAACCGCGGCGTGGTCGAGTACACCGCCGAGGCCTACTCCACGTATCTCGAAGGGGGACAAAAGGCGCGCGAGATGCGCAACCGCGACCCCGAGATGTACGCGTTCGTCGAGAAGCGTCTCCACGACGAGTTCAACCTGCACCCGTAGCTCGGGCGGCGATTGAGAAAGCCCACCATGGAATCGAAGAGCACACTGACACGCCGCACGGCGAGACTCGTCGAGCTTCTGCACCAGACGTACCCGGGCGCCACCTGCGAGCTCGATCACGAAGACGCGTTCCAGCTGCTGTCCGCCACCATACTGTCGGCGCAGTGCACCGACAAGCGCGTGAACATGGTCACCCCCGCCCTGTTCAAGCGCTGCCCGGACGCGCGCGCCCTGGCCACCATCGAACAAGAGGCCCTTGAGCAGATCGTGCGGTCGACCGGCTTCTACCGCAGCAAGGCCAAGAACCTCATCGCCATGGCACAGGCTCTGGTCGAACGCCACGGTGGCGAGGTTCCGCCAGACATGGATGCACTGCGCGTGCTGCCCGGCGTGGGCAGAAAGACCGCCAACGTCGTTCTGGGAACGGTATTCGGGCGCAACGACGGGGTGGTGGTCGACACCCACGTGGGACGCATCAGCCAGCTGCTGGGGCTCACGCGAAACAGCGACCCCGAGAAGATCGAGCGCGACCTCATGGCCATCGTTCCCCGCGATGAGTGGACCAATCTGTCGCACCTGCTCATCCATCACGGGCGCAACATCTGCATCGCGCGGCGCCCCCAGTGCGGCGAATGTCCGCTGTACGATCTCTGCCCTGGCCATCGGCCGCTCATCGATGGGGTACCCGTGAAGGCCGCGCCGGCGAAGAAGGCTGCGTCGGCGAAGAAGGCCGCGCCGGCGAAGAAGGCCGCGCCGGCGAAGAAGGCTGCGCCCGCGAAGAAGGCTGCGCCGCGTGGACGACGCGGCTGAGGCGGCCTGCACCCGCGGCGAGACCGCGTTCCGCGAGGAGCGCTGGTTCGCGGCCCACGAGCACTGGGAAGAGGCGTGGCGCCTGCTTCCGGCGGGTCACGAACGACTGCGGGTGCACGGGCTGCTGCACCTCGCCGTGGCGCTCTACCAGCACGAGCGCGACAATCTCAAGGGCGCGCAGAGCCAGCTCGAGAAGGCCCGTCACAAGCTGCGCCACGCCCCCGACCTGGCCGACCGCGTCGCCCTGGTTGCGCGCACGATCGGTGCCGCTGACGCGCGATGATCCCTGGAAACCGTTTCACCGCAGGCTCCAAGACGCCTTATCTCCCGCAGCGCGACCCAGGGCGCCACACGAGGATGTGTAGCATTCCCCGATGCGCCACGCGAGGATGTGTAGACACCTGGCATGTGACGACCGTGGCCCGTGTGCTCCGCTCTACTTCGGCAACCCCATGGTGGCTGGCTCCATTGCCTGCGGAACAGCCGGCCTTCGGCTTTTTCGTGCGGGGTCCTCAACCAACCCTGGTGCGCAAGACTAGCCGTGAAGATTCGTCGCAAAGATGTAGGTGCTGATCAAGAGAACCCAGAGCGGGAAGATCAGGTGCGTCCAGTAGAGGATGCCGAGGCTGAGCAAGAGAACCGCCGCCAGCACAAACCCGAGGCACGCCATCCATCGCGGGAGGATACCCGTGCGAAGCGACATCGTGCACGTGGAGATCATGAACACGCCCGCCATCCTCATGCTGTAGACGTTCGTGAGCTCGTGGCTCACCCTGCGGCCGAAGGCGAACAGACCGGAGTCGAGCAGCATACCGGGAGAGGCAGCGTGCATCTCCAGCAGGCTTCCCGCCACCGCGGACGAGACGAACGTGGTGGCCAGGAAGAGGAGGGCGCTGCCCAGGAACACCGTCGCGAAGAACCTGTCCTCCTGCGCGCCCAGGCGGTCGCGGAGAACCCCGACGAACCACAGGAAGGCAATGCCCGCAAACGGCACGAGACCCACCGCAACGGCCACCGTCCCTGCTCCCCCCATCAGCCAGGTCCCCGCATCGCGCGGCCCGGCCGGCACGGTGACGCGAATCAAAACGACGTGCACGATCATCAGCACGGCAAACACGATGCCGGCCACCGCGGCCGACCGCGGAGCTTGAAGCACCGAGCGGGCAGGATCGATCGGTGTTGTCGCGTCTGGCTCCACGCCGCAGCCTCCTCGAACGGGCTTGCGCCTCGCCCTTGTCATGCCCGCCGCGTCGACACGAAAACCGTCACGACCCCGCCTGATGAATCGCAATGCGGCGCCCACCGAGGCTTCACGTGCGCGGCCGAGCCCTTGACCAGGGTAACCTGCCACTTCGGCAGCGAGAACAGATTGGCGTGCAGGAACGGCCCCTGGAGGCGGCAGGGGATCGCCCGCGCGTTGAACAATCGGCCTGCATGAGCATTCTCGAGACCCTGCGCAGACGTGCCCAAGCCAACCCCCAGCGCATCGTCCTCCCCGAGGGGGAAGATCCGCGCACCCTCGCGGCCGCCGCCCGCATCCGCGACGAGAAGATCGCGAAGGTGACCGTGCTCGCGGCCAGCAGCGACGGAGTGAAGAAAGCGGCCGAGAAGGCCGGCGTGAGCCTCGACGGCATCCCGGTCGTGATTCCGGCCGACTCGCCCGACTTCGAGCGCTACAGCGCCCTCTACCACGAGAAGCGCAAGGCCAAGGGGTTCACCCTGCAAGAAGCCCGCATGGCGCTGCGCGATCCGCTCTACTTCGGCAACCTCATGGTGGCCGACAACAAGGCCGACGGCACCGTGGCCGGCGCCACCAACACCACCGCCAACACCGTGCGCGCGGCCCTGCTCACCATCGGCATGAAAGAGGGCATGAAGCTCTGCTCGAGCTTCTTCATCATGGCCGTGCCCAACTGCCCCTACGGCGAGAACGGCGCCCTCATCTTCGCCGACTGCGGCGTGGTGCCCAATCCGGACGCCCAGCAGCTGGCCGAGATCGCCGTGGCCTCGGCCGAGAGCTGCCAGGCGCTGCTCGATGCCGAGCCCCGGGTGGCCCTGCTCTCCTTCTCGACCCGGGGCAGCGCGACCCATCCGCTGGTCGACAAGGTGACCCAGGCGCTGCAGTACGTGCGCGCCCGTGCGCCCGGCCTCGCGGTCGACGGCGAGATGCAGGCCGATGCCGCCCTGGTGGAATCGGTGGGGCGCAGCAAGGCCCCCGACTCGAAGGTGGCGGGGCGCGCCAACGTGCTGGTGTTCCCCGATCTGAACGCGGGCAACATCGGCTACAAGCTGGTTGAGCGCCTGGCCGGCGCCACCGCCATCGGGCCCATCTTGCAGGGCCTGGCGAAACCGGCCAACGACCTCTCGCGCGGCTGCAAGGCCGACGACATCGTCGACGTGGTGGCCATCACCGCGGTGCAGGCCATCGCCATGAAGGGCGGCTAGCCCCGTGGAATCGTCCGTTCGCGGAGCGGCATCACCGCTGCTCGACCCCCAGGCCCGGGCGCTGCTCGACCTGCTCGTCGAGCGCGGCATCCCGCCCATTCACACCCAGGGCGTTCCCGAAGCCCGCGCCGCGTACCGGGAGCGACGCGCCCTCACCCAGCCCGATCCGCCGCAGGTGGGGGCCGTGTTCGACGAATCGCTCTCGCACGAGGGCGCGACCATCGGTCTGCGCATCTACCGCCCCGCCGACAGCGATGGCACGCTTCCTGCCCTCGTCTACTACCACGGCGGCGGCTGGACCATTGGCGACCTGGAAACCCACGACACATTGTGCCGAAGCCTCTGCGCGCAAGCCGGCATCGGCGTGGTATCGCTGGCCGCCTTCGATCACGCGATCGCGAGCGCAACCCGCTGGGGGTTCGACGCATCGAGAACGGCCGTGGGGGGCGACAGCTCCGGGGGCAACCTCGCCGCGGCCGTGGCGCTGGCGCGCCGAACCGCCGCCGTGCCGCCCGCGTTCCAGCTGCTCATCTACCCCGCCACCACCATGCGCACGAAAGCCCCTTCGCACCACGCCTTTTCCCAGGGCTACCTGCTCACCCACGACGACATGCTATGGTTCATCGGCAACTACATGGGCCCCGACAGCGACCTCGACGACCCGCGGGCCTCGCCCCTGCTGGCGCGCGACCACGCCGGCGCCGCATCTGCCCTGGTGCTCACAGCCGGATTCGATCCGCTGGTCGATGACGGGCGCGCCTACGCCGACACGCTCTCGGCCGCAGGCGTGCCCACGCAGTACGTGTGCTTCGCGCGACAGCTGCACGGCTTCATCACCATGGGCCGGGTCATCGACGAAGCCAACACCGCGGTGACCCTGTGCGCATCGGCGCTGCGGGCTGCGCTGAACAGGGGCTGAGGGCCCGCCTTCGCAGGCAGACACGGTGTCGAGAATGCGACAGGGGTTCTCATGCACGCAGCAGATGACCCGCGTGCAGCGGAAGGGCGCCAGGCAGCTGTATCGACATAAGAAGGAAAGTCCGCCCGCACCGTATACTTGTACTTCTCCAGGGCACGCCGGCTTCAAGAGCAATACGAAGGGCAGACTTTTCCGATGCAACCGTCACGCAGAGGCGATCACCCCCTCCTCAACCTCGCGCTCTCACTCGCCGGGAGCGCTGTGCTCCTGAGCGGGTGCGGATCGAGCGCAAGCAACACGTACTTCACACCGATCTCGACCGCGTCGATCTCCTCGACATCTACCCCTTCGACGCGCACGCCGCTCAAGATCACGGTGAAGTTCCCTGTCGGGAAGACGTCGTCGCAGGTCCCCCTCGACGACCAGGCCAAGGTCTTCTTCGTGCACGTCGAAGACCCGGAAACGCTGGACGATCTCCAGGATCCCATCGAGCTGCAGGGCAACGGTGATGTCACCCAGACCTTCACCGTCGAGGTAGACAAGAAGAAGGAGCGGATCCGGGTCGCCTGCTACAACGAAGACGGCGAAGAAGTCGCCTCAGGCAGCGACGAGGTCGACGAGTCGGCCGCGAAAACCGCCAGCGCCTCTGGCGACGGGGTGACCGTGAACGTCAACACCCCGGTGTACAACGACCAGGGCACCTTCGTCTCTTTCGGCCCCGGCCCGCTGTTCGACAACACGGGAGAGCAGCAGCAGGACGTCTCCGGCCGCATGCCAGCCGTCTTGACCGACCCCTCGAACAGCGCCGTCATGTACGGCGGGACGGCCAGCAGCGGAGTGTGGAAGACGACCGACGGTGGCAACACCTGGACCCCGCTCACCGACAACCAGCCGACCCTGGCCACCGGAGCACTTGCACTTGATCCGAACGACAATACCAACAGCACACTCTACGTGGGCACCGGCGAGTCGAACAGCAACGGGTTCTATGGTGCGGGCCTTCTCCGCAGCACCGACGGGGGCGCCAGCTTCTCGCTGCTGCCGGGCAGCTCGGTGTTCGCGCGCAAGGCCGTCTCGCGCGTTTGGGTGAAGCCCGGCGCGCCCAACACCATTCTGGCCGGCGTGTTCCCGGTCACGGGCAGCAACTTCGGCGGCAGCTACATCGCCGACGACGGGAACACCGGGCCCTTCATCAGCACCGACGGGGGCCAGACCTTCGCGAACGCGTTCCAGACCTCGTTCGGAGCCAACCCCTCGCGACCGTGCACCGACATCGTAGCCCGCCCGGACGACGCCAACTGGATCTTCGCGGCGGTCGACGCGAGCGGCGGCACGCCGGCCAACTCGGGCATCTATCGCAGCACCGACGGCGGCGCGACATGGACGCAGCTGTCCATCAAGGACTCCAGCAACAACGTCCTGGTAGCCCCCACTCAGCTCAGCCGCATCCGCCTCGCCACCGCCATGTCGAACAGCACTCCCGTCCTCTATGCACTGGTGGGCAACGAGCAGGGGCGCGACTTCCGTGGCCTGTTCGCGACCCAGGACAACGGCGCCACCTGGGTCGAGGTGAAGACCTCGCCCACCATCCCGAGCCTGCTGGGTCAGCAGTCGAACTACGACTCGTGCATCGCGGTCGACCCCATCAACCCACTCGTCGTGTACCTGGGCGGCGTGGGCCCCATTCGCGTCGACGGCATCAACCTCGCCAACGGTAACGCCACGGTCGTGCCCATCGGCCCGGGCTCGCGATCCACCAGCACACAGCCGCACGTCGACTACCAGTACTTCGAAGCGATCAACGTGGGAGGCAAGACCACCCTGCGCGCCACCACCGACGGAGGCCTGTACCAGCTCGTCGATGCAGCCGCGGCGACCGCGACGACGCCCTGGGGCAATCTCAACGGAAACCAGGCCACCGGCCGCATAGAAAGCCTCCAGCTGTACGGTCTCGCGCTCAATCCCAGGAACGCGAAGCAGGCCTGGACTGGGATGCAGGACAACGGGTCGGCCTATTTCGACGACAACCGCCGCTGGACCGAGGTGCAGGGAGGCGACGGCACCCTTGCCCGCGTCGACCCCGTCAATCCGGACATCGTCTACTACGCGAGCCAGTACGGTGCCAACTTCCTGTCACGCTACACGGGAGGCGGCAAGGAGGCTTCGAAGGCCACGAACATCACCAAGGGCATCAACACTGCAGATCCAGGCGAGTTCGTAACGCCCTACGTCGTGCATCCCACCACCCCGACCCGACTGGCGGTGGGCACCAACCAGGTGTACGAGACGGACAACCGGGGTGACACCTGGTCGGTGACCTCTGGTGGACCGCTCGACGGCACGGTCACCATCACCGCGCTGGCCTACCACCCGAAGTCGACCGGCGTGCTCTACGCCGGCCTGAACAACGGAAAGGTGTTCTGCCGCCTGTCCGAAGGGGGCCAGTTCACCGGCAAGGCAGTGGTGACAGGCTTCCGCATCTCGGCTCTGGCTGTCGACATCGACGATGCCACCGGCAAGACGGCCTACGCCACGGTGCCGCAGTTCAACCCCAACGGCGGCAAGCTGTTCAAGACCACCGACGGAGGACAGACCTGGGCCGACGTCTCGGCGGGCCTCCCCGACTCACCCGCCCAGTCTGTGTACATCGACAACAGCGTGGCGCCCAACCGCATCTTCGTGGGCACCGACACGGCCGGCCTGTTCTCGCGCGAGAAGACCGGCACGAGCTTCACTGCATTCGGGAAAGGCCTGCCGTCCGTGCAGATCACTGGTATCGAGCGGGCCGGCCTCGTGCTTGCAATCGCGACGTACGGCAAGGGAATGTACCAGATTCCCCTCACCGTGGAGGAGAAAGTGGCCGCCCCCGTCGTCGTGGGCAACGCTCCGAGCGGACCGTCGGCTCGCGCGCGGGCGAACGCCCGCTCGGCCAGGTAAACCCCAGGTGAGCCGTGCGGCGCTAGTCGCTGCCGTCGTCTGCGTGTGGCTCGTCACGCCCCTGGCGGGGGCGGGACCGCTGCACGTCGACTACGCGGGGACGTTCTCCGACGTCTCTTTCCCTGGGGGGCAGCGCGTGGTCAAGCTGCTGCGGATCGAGGTTCTGACCCCGGTCCGCGGCGGCCCCCGTGAGGCCCGCCCGACCCTGAGCGGAGTGGTGCGCATACGCGACGGCACTTCCTCGATCGACTACAACATCCGCAACGCCTATGTGACTCGCGACGTAAGCCTGTACCTGGCCACACGCGGGTCGTCGAGCCTCACCGTCATGCTCCCCGATTCGGGAAATGGCACGCTGCTCTTCTCCGACCGCCCAACGGCCCGCGAGGTGAAGGGCGCTCCGACCGCACCCTCTACGCCGCGCTGACTGTCGCCCGCGTAACGGGTCACTTCTATTCGGGCGCGGAGAGCAGCTCGATGACGCGGTCTGCGGTCTGGTCGACCTCGGTCCATCTCTTCTCATCGACGAGGGACTGCAGCTGCTGCATCAGCGGCTCGACCTCCGTCTGTCGACCGGTCCGGTTCACCCACCCTGGCAGTTCGGCCTGGATCCGTCGAATCTTGGCCTGCAACGCCTCGGGGGAGAATCCGCGGGCGGGGGATTCCGTCAGCGTCTCGCCGCGGAGGAACTTCGCGTAGGCGGCGAGCGGCTCGGGGCCTTCGATCGCCCGGCGGAAGAAATGGTCGCGGTTGGCGTCGCCGCCCAGCTGCCAGGCGAAGAGATTCACCATCACGGCGCCGTGGTTGAACATCGACCCGAGGTAGGTCTCCATCGTGATGCCGCTGGGCATGCCCGTCGGCGAGACGTTGGTGCCTTCGGCCGAGATCCAGGGCGCCGACCCGTGCGCGGCCACCTGGTCCTGGATCCGCTTCAGCGCCGCGCCGTCCGGGTATGTGGAGAAACCCGCACGATAAGCGCGGCTGAACGCGACCTCGGGCAGATCGAACGTCGTGACGGTCCGGGTCCTCTCTCTGGGATCGAGCCCCTGGCCCGTGAAGGCGATGTGTCCGTAGATGCGCTCGCGAGGCAGGCCCGGGACGGCGAGCGCGTCAGCCCAGCGCTCCATGAACTCCTTCACCACCTCGACGCGCTCCGCGACGTCGTCCTTCGGCGGATTCTTCTCGGAGAAACCACGGTTGGCCAAGGCGCGGAAGCCCAGCGGCCGGTCGGTCTTGAAGTCGCGTCCGATGCGCGTCTCCCAGCCCGCGATGATCCCGCCGAAGAGATGCCCCTTGGCTTCGGACTCGAGCCGTCGCGCCTGCGCCGCGGTCTCTTCGCCGATGAGCCGGCCCCGCGCCTTCACCGCGGAGACCACCGCGGGAGCGTTGAAGCACATCTGGGGAGGATACCGCGTCGGATTCTTGCCCCAATCGAGCCGCCGACCCGTATTGGGAACCTGCCGCCAATCGGCCGTCTCGAGATTGGCGGGAT
>RGZZ01000115.1 GCA_010028905.1 Pseudomonadota bacterium
GCACACGAAGCGCCCCACGGCGTGACGTCGCGCGGCCTCGATGACCTGGATGCCCATCAGGGCGTTGTCGTGAAAGAAACGCCCCGGGCTCTTGCGATTCGCACCAATGCCGCCCACCACCGCGGCGAGATGGATCACGACGTCCGGCCGCGTCCGCGCGAAGAGACGTTCGACCGCGTCAGCGTCGCGCAGATCGTGCTGCGCGCTCCGAGGGGCCGTCACCTCGGCCCCTCCCTCGGCGGCCAGCGCCTCGCACACCCAGCGCCCGAGAAACCCTGAACCACCGGTCACCAGAACACGCCTGGCATTGAAGCCCACCCGCGTCAAGACTCCGCTCCTCCGTCACTGCCCTGTCTCATCGTGTCGCACGTTCGTCGATGCTCGTACAAGCCCTGCCAAGGCTCCCGCGCGGCGGCACACCCGTGCCGATCGGCGAGCGCACGGGCGCGATCGCCGTCGGTATCGACCACCGTGCGCAACACGAAGCGACCATCAGCCGCGACGTGCTCGGCGCGTCGCCGCCCCATGAGACCGCAACCGATGACGGCCACGTTGCGACGCCCGCTCACGCGCTCCAATCGCCTCCTCGATCCGCGGGCACGATGCGGCGCAGCGTGAAGAGATCGGTCCGGGCGATCTCGTCTGCGTGGGCCGGCCAGCTCGGCCAGTCATCCCACGCAGCCGCCAGGAGAGGGCCGGAGATGCCGGTCGCGGCGTCAGAGGCGAGAATGACCGCCGCCGCCGCCACGACGGGGAGAGGTCAGGCCACGAGTCGAGGGAACAGGTCGGTGAGAACGCGGGGCACCGAGATGCCGAACTCGCGCTCGAACAGCGCCGCAGCCTCCTGGTAGTGACGCATGGCCTCGGCTCGCCGCCCCTGGGCCAGCAGCGCCTCGATGAGCGCCACGTGAAGCGTCTCGCGCATCTCATCGCGCTGGAGCCCCCGGCGGGCCACCGTCTCGGCGACCTGGGCTTCTCCCGACGCCAGGGCGCACTGCGACAGCAGACCGGTTCCGCGCAGATAGAGATCCTCATAACGCGCCCGCGGCGCCTGCACCCACTCCTCGTCGACGCCATCCATGAACGGGCCGCGGTAGAGTGCGAGCGCCGACTCGAGGGCACGGCGGGCGCCGCAGACGTCTCCCTGGGCAAACGCCACGGCGGCGGCGTCGATGCCGCGCTCGAAGACCTCGGCGTCGACCTCGTAGGCGCCGCGCAGACCGACGTCTCGGGAGCGACGGCTGCGCCAGACCTCGAGCCCCGCGTCGAAGCCGCTCTCGGTGGCGGCGGCCTCGATGACCTGACGCACGTAGTACAGCGCGTTTCGCAGGCTGGCCCGCGCGCGCTCGTCGTCCGATTCAGGCCAGTAGGTTGACATCAGGACACCGTCATAGATGGTATCGCGCCGGCACGCGAGCTGGGCAAAGATGCGCAGGGCCTTCTGCACCGGCCAATCATCACGGGTGAGCGTGCGGGTGCCCACCACAACCTGACAGGGCCCGAGCGCGCAGAGGCGAACGCCGAGGCCGTCCTGCGCGGACGGCGCATATGCCTCGACCGCGACGACCGTCGGCAGGGGGGGCGACGGGGGGGCTGCCACGCCACCCATCGTCGCGGGCGCGAGCGAGACTGGAGCGACGCGGGGAGCGGAGGAAGCCACAGGCGCTGTGCCCGGTCGGAACACCCGCACGCCCCGTCGGCGGCGACGGGTGGCCCGCTCGATGGCCAGACGCGCAGCCAGACGATCGGCGTGCCGCGCGCCGAGACGATCGACAAGCCGGCGCATCGACGGCTTCGTCTCGAGCATCTTGATCAGCGCGGCGAGCATCCCGTCGTCGTCGCGCGACTCATCGTTGCGATTCGTACCTTTGTTCATCGTGTTCTCCCTGGACGACCGTGAGGCCGTTGCTGATGATGCGAGCATACCGCCGGCGCAACGGGCCTTCAACGAGATTCCGACGAGACGCCGGAAACGAGGGGTGAGGTGCGCGAGGAGGCGTGCCGCTGGCGCCATCACCGGACCATCGGCGCGGCCCATGGGCACGACGACGCGGGAGACGCAAAGAAGACGGTGATATTGACTCGCGTTACACGAAACTTTTAAGGGCCTTTCAGGCAGCGCGCATAGACTGCCGTTGCGCGCCCCCCCCAGAAGCGCGCCGCCATTCCCCCCTGAGGAGACAGCCATGCTGGCGCTCTCACCCGAAGACAACATCATGCTGATGACCGCGCTGCTCGAGGGAGCCGCCTCCCGCGCCGAACGAACGGATGCGGTTCGCGTTCAGGTCCGACGACTGCTCGAAGCCCGACAAGAGGCATTCTTCCGCACATTCACGGTACCGCGCCTGAGAGACCTTTCGCTTCAGGCCGCCTTCGCGCTGCGGGGCTATCTCGAGACCCTCGAGCGCGCATGCGTCGACCGCCGTCACATCGTCGAGCTCGGCCTCGCCTACCGCGAGGTGAGGAACGTGAACGCTCAGATCGACGAGGCGCGGGAAGCCCTTCTCGTGCTGCTGCCGATGCGCCCGTCGGCCCCCCTGGTCTCGGCGTACGTCCGGCGTGTCATGCTCGACTGGCTCGAGGGGCTCTGCGACGAGTCCGAAGCGCGGGAGCGCATCTCCTCCATCGCAGACCAGCTCACCTCGGCGCACCGCAGAAGTGCGGCCTTCCTCCAGCACCGCACCTCGCGCACGCGCCTCCCTGCTCCCTCCGAGTCCGGTGACCGTGGCATCACCACGGGCTACGAAGACGTCCTGATCGCGCTGAAAAACCTGTCCGACGCCACGACATGGTCAGATGCCGCCGCAGCCTGGCCCGCCGTGATGAACGGCGTCGACACCCTCCACGCCACGTGCGTGCACGTCGACCTGCTCGAGAACATCAATCGAGCCGTCGAACGCATGGCGCCGTCGATGCGTACCCGCGGGCGCTCCGCGGCGTAGCGCCGAGAAACGCCCGACCGCGGCCCCTCCGCGTGGAAGGTCCGCGGCCGTGCGATGCGCCAGGAGCGGCTCCGCGGGGGCGCGTCTCCCCGCGCGAAGCCGTCAGGGTCAGGTGCGCATCAGGTGCGCAGCGCGCCGATGCGGTCTCTGAGCAGCCGCGCGTCGGAGCGGAGCATGGCGGGTCCGAAGCCACGGCTGCGCAGGTAGGTGCCCCACTGCACGGTGGAGTGCGCCAGGAAGGCGACCTCCTGCAGCTGGGTCTCGCTCACGCCGCGTGCCTGGGCAAGGCACGTGTGCAGGTAGATGGAGTGCGGGCAGCGGATGGCCGCCGCGGCCCCCAGGCAGATGAGCGCGCGCGTCTGCGCGTCGACGTGGGTCTTCTGGAAGTAGTACAGGCGCGTGATCTTCCACAGCGCCTCGAGCGCGGTGGGAAGCTTTGACAGCTCCTGCATGAAGGCGGGCACGAAGCCGAACACGGCGCGGATCTGATCCTGGGTGTTCCCCTCGGGCGGAATGGCGGGGGCCTGCTGGCCCAGCTTCTTCACGGCCGCGGCGATCTTGTCAACGTCCTGCTTGAAGGTCTCGAACGACGGCACGCGCGCCGCGAGAAAGGTGGCCAGGCCGGCCGTGTGCGCGCCAAGGAACTCCGCCTCGTTGATCAGCGGCTCCTCGAGCTCGGGGTGGAAGCCGGCGTGAAACGAGACCATCTCCGGGTAGCCGCTGGCGGTGGCCGCCGCGATCCCCACGAGTGCGCGGGTCTTGGGCTCGATGCCGGTGGCGCCGAGCGAGAACCGGGTGACCAGGTCTACATTCGGTTCGACGGCGTCGGTGAGCGTCTCCATGGTCTGAGCGAACATCGGCACGAAGCCGAGCCGCTCCTGAATGGACTGCAGGTGCTTGGTCATTACGGGACCTTCCCTTCAGCCCCCCGGTCTCGTGACACGGGGGGGATGTATCCGCCGCAGCGCGTATGCACATCGGAAGATGTCACGCGAGCCGCTCGGATGCACTCATGGTGCCCGGGCCGCACGCCTTGAAAACCTGACCGACGCCTGACACGCGAGGCCAGGCGACACCCGCACGCACAATCCTGCGAGGAGACGCAAGTGAAGACGCACCGTGGCCATGTCAAGTTCATTGCACTGGCGCTGCTGGCCCTGAACGCAGCGCTGCTGCTCGTGACACGCGCGCGCGCGCCCCGCGGCCCCTCGCGGCCGGTCACGGGCGCGCGGGCGACGGCATCCCCCTCTGGGGACGTGCTGCCCCAGGGCTTCTCCTCGTCCTTCTCCTCGCCAGGGCGCATGGTCGTCGTGGAGACTCCGCCGGCGGTGGCGGCCAAGTCCATCCGTTTTGCGCGTTCGGCTGATCTGAAGCACTGGAACAAGCTCGACAACGTCGTGCCGAATGCGTCTACCCCCCAGCTCATCTGGCACGGTTCCCAGCTGCTCCTGCTGTACGCCGACGCCAACCACATCTTCTCGCGCAACGTGCAGCCCAGCGCTGACGGGGGGCTCGACCTCGATTCGAAGAAGCCCCTCGTGATCAAGGACGAGTACGCCGTCGTGCAGGTCGACCCGGACATGGTCGCGCTTCCCAACGGCGGATATCGTCTTTACTACACGTCCTTCCACGTCGGTGGACTCATCCTGGCCGAGGCGCAGACAGAGATCCACAGCGCCATCGAGCGCGATGGCCGCTGGGTGCGCGAAGAGGGCTACCGTGTTGCCGGGCTGGCCTTCGTCGATCCCGACATCGTTCGGCTGCCCGCCCCTTCCACGCCCTCACCGCATCCGTCCCGCGCGGAGCCCCCCGCCAAGGCCGGCTGGCGGCTCTTCTTCACGATGGCCAGTCTGGGCAAGGTGGGAAGCGCCGTATCGCAAGACGGGCTGAAGTTCGAGGTGGAGCCGGGAAGCCGCATGAACAGCCAGGTGACCCAGACCACCCAGCTCGACGACGGGACGTACCTGATGGCCTACCAGAAGTTCGGCGGGCAGTACATCCAGCATCTCATCGAGGTCGCCCGCTCGACCGACGGCCTGCACATGGAACCGCTGGGCGAGTTCCACTGGGAAGAGACCCCGGTGATGGTGGAATCTCCCACCATCGTCAAGCTGACCGACGGCACCTACCTGATGGCCTATGTCACCGTGAACATCCAGCCTGCCCGAGCGCTCCCCAGCAAGCGCGCAGACGATCGACCCCAGGGGCGCCCTTGACATCAACCCCAGAAACGTGATGTTCTGAGGAGAAGGATCTCTGATGGAACTCTCTCGACTCACGCTCCCCCTCTCTACCGGGATGACGGCACCGCATCTCTCGCCTGTCGGCATCGCCCCCGAGCGCGGCGGAGCGCTGGCCGCGCCGTCGATGCCGTGTGACAGCGCAGCCCTCACCCGCGCCGCACGTCCCCTCTCTGACGAGGTCTTCGGGGCGGGCAGAGCGGTCACCGTGATGCGCAGCAGCGGCCAGCGAGACAGCGCCTGGCATGTCGAGGGTGTACGTCCAGACGGTCAGGTCACCGTGCGACGCGACAACATGACGAAGGCCTACCCCGCCCTGCGCCTTCTGCAGGAGAACCCCTCCCTGCTGCCCGCAGGGCTGCAGCTGGCCGTTCGCCGCAGCAGCGGGCAGCGCGAGGAGGGCTGGGCCATCGAGGGCCTGAGAGACGACGGTCGATTCTTGATGCGCCGCGGAGATCTGGTGCGCCCCGCCTCGGTCGAAGACCTCGTGCGTGAGAACCCCACGCTGCTCCCCCAGGCGCCGGCCGTCTCGCAGACGCCCACCGCCCCTCCGTCGCCTCCCCTGGCCCGCCCTGCGATGGCCCCGCGGCAGGAAGCGCCTGTCGATGCGCCCGCAACCGTCCCTGGCGCAACCCCTGTGTCACATCGCGACGCGCTGAACATCTTGACCCGCGCCGTCTTCGAACCGAACCCGCTGGGCATCCGCCCGAAGCAGGCCGCCGATCTCAGCCCTGAGTTCCTCTCGACCCACGGGCTCGAACCGCGGCACACCCTTCAGATCGGCGACCGCACCGTGCACGTCTCGGCGCCCTGGTCCCACGGGGGGCAGCGCACCGCGTTCGTGGGCTACGTCGAAGAGCCCGACGGGCGCGTGCGCGTGCGCACCTTCTACCAGAGCAACTCGCAGGGCACCTGGCGCAGCGCTTCGCACTGCGGCGCGAGCGGCTGGATCGGCAAGGGATGGGGCGAGGAATCGACCAACCTCCCCATCAGCGCGCAGAAGCAGCTCGGCGCCCTGGTGGGGAGCACCACACCGACGCCGCTCGAGGGGAAGGACGCAGACACCGCGTTCTACGGCAACCTGCCCGTGGGAGGACACGCTCCGCCCCCTTCCTTCACCGATCAGGTGAACATGGCCACCTTCGGACGCTTCGACGAGACCATGCCGCCCAACGATCACGGG
This sequence comes from Pseudomonadota bacterium, assembly GCA_010028905.1. NCBI lineage: Bacteria > Pseudomonadati > Pseudomonadota > Pseudomonadota bacterium. The sequence continues at coordinate 6,366 of RGZZ01000115.1, forward strand.
AAGCCCGAGACGTTCCACTACGACGCCCCGGGGAACGCCCCCGACTTCTCGCGCCGTGAAGACGCCTTCACGGCGCATCACCCCTCGCGCGGAAACCTGAGCGCGAGGGTGTTCCGATCGGCCGACGGCGAGTTCCGCTGGCTGTTCTATCAAGACGAGCGCGGCCGCGCCTGGGTGGGCGCGGTGGAGAAGGCCGACAGCAAAGTGAACACCTACGGAGTGAACACCGAGGCGCGCCACGTGGGCTCGCTGTCGGCGCCGGCCGTGGAGTATGGCCAGCAGATCCCCGCCGACTATGTGGGCGCGCACGAAGACGGCCCCTACTACGACGGCTCGGCCTACACCCATGCCATGCCGCCCGTGGCCGCCTTCCTGGCGCACCAGCGACGCGCATGACCCACGACGTCTCGCCCCTGGCGCATCTGGCCGACGAGGCATGGCAGCAGCTTGGCCCAGGCATCGACCTGTTCAACCTGACCCTGCTGGCCGACGTGCTCGCGCGCTCAACGGGGCGCGCAGAGGCGTTGGCGGCGCTGCGCGGCATCACGGTGCTGGGGCATCCGCAGCACCTCGAGGGGGCCGTGGCCGACGTAGATCGCCTGGCGACCTCGCTCGAGAGCCTGCTCGCGGAAGCCGAGGTCTCGACGCGACCCACCGGCTTTGCGCCCCCCGACGAGCACGCCTGGGCGACAGGCGACGCCGGCAGCCTCATGCTCTGGCTCGAAGGGCTGACGGAGATCTCCCAGGCGCTTCGTGATGGCGACGTGCGCGCCGACTCCCGCGATGGCCTGGCCCGCTGCTGGCGCCGCGCCACGGCAGCCCGCGAGCGCCTCGGTGAACCGGAGCGGCGCCGCGCGGCGCTCGAGGCCCTCGACGCCCAGATCGCGGCACTCCCCTGCGCCTGATCTGCGACGCGTGCGTGGCTGCACCTCACGCCCTTCCGCTCGCCGCGCAGCGATGATGGACGCCGGTTACACGGTCCTCTCTCCGCGCGTTCAGGGGTTTTCCAGCACGCGCGCATAGACTCCAGCATGCGGTCCCCCCCGGAGAGACAGTTGCTCCTGACCGCAACGCAGAGAAAGACACCCCCCAAATGAACGTGTTCTCCACGATGCCTCCCCCCGGGCGTCAGTTCCGCTTGTCTTCCGCACGCCCAGAAGCGCCCGCCAGGAAGGTGGGCGTGCTGCTCACCTCCCACGGCGACATCGACGATACCGACACCGAGCTTCGCGCCTACGTTCGCGAAGCCGTGATGCGCAACCGCGGCATCCCCCTGCCGGGCTGGACACGACCCGCCGTCGACGTCATCGGCTGGCCCCTCGAGAAGCAGAACCTCCTGGCCCAGTACGCGGCCATCGGCCCCACGCACTACCGCGAGAACTCAGAGAAGCAGGCCGATGCGGTGACCGAGGCGCTGCGCGCGCGCGGCATCGACGGCAAGGCCTACGTGGGCTACAACTTCGTTCACCCCAGCATCGACGAGGCCGTCGAGCGCATGCGACAAGACGGGATCACCGACATCGTGGTCTTCAACCAGGGCGCCCAGGACTCGGTGGCATCGATGGGCGAGTCGGTGGAAGAGACCGAGGCGGCGCTGCAGGCACGCGCGACGCCTTCTGCGCCTGGCGAGTCGGGCTGGCGCCCCCACGCCAGCGCGGTGCTGCGCTACAACGACGACCCTCGCTTCGAAGATCTGCTCACCGAGCGCCTGCTGCGCGACGCGCAGAAGGCGTTTCCGGGCGCGCCGCCGGGCGATGTGCTCATCTTGATGACCTCCCACGGTCTCCCGGAGCGGCTGATCAACATGGGAGATCACGCCGTCAAAGACATGCGCGAACTGTACGGTCGGGTGTCGAAGCGCCTCCAGGCCGAGGGCTATCAGACCGCGCACGGCTTCCTCAACGACGACTTCTTCCCGGGGGCGAAGTGGTCGGAGCCGGAGGCCCAGAGCGTGGCCCAGCAACTCGTCGACGACGTGCTCGCCAGACGGGCGGTGGCCCCGAAGCACGTGCTGCTCGACGGTCGCATGTCGTTCACCGTGCACCATCGCGCAACCATGTTCGATGCCAACGTCGAGGCGCGCAAGGTTCTCGAGACCCCCACCGGACCGCCGTGGGCCCGCTACCCCGGCGCCGAGGTGAAGCTGGCCCCGAACTTCGACGACGACCCAGGATTCGCCGGACTCATCGCCGACCTCACCGTGGAAGCGCTGAACGGACGCGCCGCCGACCTGCAGACGCTGCAATAGCCCGCCCGCAAGGGAGACCCGTGGATCATGACGGTGGACGCGCCCGCCAGGCGCGATTCTCCACCGCCGTGCGCAGCGCGTCGAGCCACGCCTCGACGCCAGGCAGCGGCTGCGGCTCGAAGGTGCGCTCGATGCGCACCATCTCGTGGGCGACCGTGGCCACGGGGGCTCCCCTCGCCCCTGCCACGGCCAGCACCGCCGCGCCGAAGCACGCGTCCGGGAAGCGCGCCCGATGCACCGGAACGCCCAGCACGTTGGCCCGCAGCTGGCAGAGCCCATCGTGGCGCGCCCCCCCGCCCGTGCTGAACACGGCCTGCGCGGGCGGCGCGCCCATCGACGCCGCCAGGGCATGGCACCAGCGCTCGATGAGCGCCAGGCCGAAGGCGGCTCCGCCATCGCCACAGGGCGTTCCGCACCAGAACGCCGTGGCTTCGTCAGACACGAACGGCATGCGCTCCCCCCGCCCGGCGAGGGGGTAGAACGCCCCCTGAGGCAAGGTGGTGGGGTCGAGATCCTCGAACCTGGCACCGGCGATGCCGAGGAAGCCAGCGTTGCTCGCGCCCGCAGCCACGAAACCGCCGTCCGGATGCCGGTGACGGTAGAGACGCCCCGTGGGGTCGTCGAAGCCCTCAGGCGTCTCGCCGCGTATGGCCAGGGTCGATCCGAGCGCGGTGGCCCACTGGCCGCATCGAACGGCCCCGCTGGCATAGAACGCGGCATTTGCGTCGGTGGCGCCCGCGAGCACCCGCGGATGCCCATCGAGCCCCCAGCGTCTGCACAGCGCTGGCCGCACCGCGCCGAGATCGGCGGAGGGCGACACCACCGCGGGGAAGTGCTCGCGAGGCAGCCCCAGCACGGTGAAGATGGGTTCCGGCCACCCCCCTTCGTATCCGCTCTTGAGCGCGCTGGTGAAGTCGGTGGCGCATGCGCGACCGAGCAGCCAGGCGTTGAGCACATCGACCGCGTGCACGAGCGGCCCTGCCCCCTGGTGGCGAGCCAGCCAGAGCTGCTTGGGAAGGCCGCACGAAGGGCCCAGCGGGCGCCCCAGGGCCTGGCTGCAGCGCGCGGCTTCGTCGCGGGCCCGTCCGTCGCTGTAGAGCAGCGCTGTGTCCCCGCACGCAACGGTGCCGGAGGTGCTGGCCACGGCAATGCCCATCACCCGACCCTGCACCTCGGCGAAGATCGCGTCGAGCACCGCCTCGAGGGCGGCCACCCAGTCGGCGACGCGCTGCTCGCGCCGATCGCCATCGACCTGCGTCTCGATGGGGCGTCCGGCCGAGGCGAGCACCTCTCCATGGGGCGTCACCGCCACGGCGCGGAGACCGCCGGTGCCGAGATCGACGCCCACCGCGAAGGTCTGCATGCAGCGGGGTACGACGACGGTGCGGGGGCGTCCTGGCGCCCGTCCCATGGCCCGATGCCCGAGACGACGCGCGGTGCCCGCCTTCACGGCGAGATGCGAGAAGGAACGGCACAGCGCCCGTGTAATTGAGAGCGCCCCCAGCCCTGATAATGAGGAGCATCTGATGACAGCCCGTCTACGTCTTCCCCTGGTCGCCCTGGCCCTGGCCCTGCTCTGCCTCGCGCAGGCATTCGCCCAGCAGAGCACGTCGAAGCCCGCCTGGCCGCGCACCATCGCCATGAGCGGTGCGACCGTGAGCGTATTCCAGCCGCAGCTGGAGACGTGGACCAACGGCACCCTCACGGCCCGTTCGGCCGTGCAGGTGCAGAAAGACGGCGCCAAGACGCCGCAGTACGGTGTCATCTGGTACAGCGCCAAGACCGACGTCAACAAGGACGCCCGCATCGTGAACCTCAGCGGCTTCCAGGTGACCCGCGCCGACTTCCCCGGCTCCCGTGAGAACGGGAAGAAGGTGGTGGCCGCCTTCACCGACCACGTCAAGGCGAAGACGATGCTGATCCCCCTCGACACCGTCCAGGCCGCGCTCGCGGCTGCTGGCTCCACCAGCAGCGCGCAGACGGTGAACGTGCGTAACGATGCGCCGCGCATCATCGTGAGCAGCAGCAGCGCCATGCTGGTCCGCGTCCACGGCGAGCCCTCGCTGAATCCCATCTCCGGCTCGACGCTGATGCGCATCATGAACACGCCCGCCCTTCTGTTGCAAGACCCGGCGAGCGACACCCTCTACCTCTACCTCTGCACCACCTGGGTGAAGTCGAACGGCTGGAACGGCCCGTGGACCCTTGTGGCCGCACCCGACCCGGGGCTTGCCACCGCGCTCGCGGCGTCGAAGCAGAAGAATGACGCCGACCTGTTCTCCGACGCGGGACAGGGCCTCTTGCAAGCGCTCAACTCGGGCAACCTGCCGAGCATCTACGTGGCCACCGCCCCCACCGAGCTCATCGTGACCGAGGGCGCGCCGGTACTCAAGGCTGTGCCGAACACCTCGCTGAAGTGGGTGTCGAACACCAAGAGCGACGTTCTCTTCCTGCCTGGGTCGAGCACGTGGTACGCGCTGGTCTCGGGGCGCTGGTTCTCGTCGCCCTCGCTCACCAACGGCCCCTGGACCTATGTCGCCGGCAGCGCGCTGCCCACAGAGTTCGCGAAGATCCCGTCTTCCTTCGAGCGAAGCGCTGTGCTGGTCTCGATCCCCGGAACAGCCGAGGCACGCGAGGCAGTCATCGCCAATGACATCGCCCAGACCGCAACGTTCAAGATCAAGGATCTCCACTTCTCGGCATCCTACGATCAAGATCGTCCGAACTTCCTGCCCATCGAAGGCACGAGCCTGAAGTACGCCGTCAACAGCCGCGATCCCATCATCGCCGTGGGCCCGACCACCTTCTACGCACTGAAGGACGGCGTGTGGTTCACCGCCATCTCGCCCAAGGGCCCGTGGACGGTGGCCACCTCGGTTCCGGACGCAATCTACACCATCCCGCCGAGCGCCGGGCTGTACTACGTCACGTACGTGCGCATCTACAAGGTGACCAGCGACAGCATCACCGTGGGGTATACCCCGGGCTACTACGGCAGTTTCATCGGCGGTGATGGCACCGTGGTCTACGGCACGGGCTACAGCTACCCGACCTACGTGGGCACCGACATTGTTGTATATCCGCCCT
>RGZZ01000116.1 GCA_010028905.1 Pseudomonadota bacterium
GAGCGACTGTTCATGACCTGCCAGCTGCCCATCGCGGCCACGCATACGGCCGCCCGCAGCCTCGCCGCCACACACAAGGCCGCTGCAACGCAGACATCGTCTGCTCTCGCCACGCCCACGCAGGCGTGCGATGCGTTCACGCCGCAGTCACAAGATGCCGCGAGCGATGGCCTCGACATCTTCGGTGGGGGCAACCGAGTATCGCCTCTGCTCGACGAGGAATCGGCCCCGAACAGCGCCCACGAGATCTTTGCCCAGGCCCGCAAGCTCATCCGAAGCGCCACCTCCTCCATTCAGCTGGAGATGTTCGATGTCACCAACAAGGACATGGTGAATCTGCTCATCGCAGAGGCGCGCAAGGGCATCTCCGTGCAGATCGTCATGGACCCGCCCAACGACGACTGGGAGGCGCCGCGCAAGGCCGCCATCGACAAGCTGCGCAAGGGCGGGGTAGACGTGCGCATCTACCCGGCGCTGCCCCCCAACAGCCCTGGCGCGACCTTCGGACAGCTCGACCACGTCAAGATGCTCATCGTTGACGGTCAGAAGGCCATCATCGGTGGCATGAACTGGGGCAATCACTCTCCGCGCAACCACGACTTCGATGTCAAGGTCGAAGGCCCGGCCGTCGAGAAGATGGGCTGGATGTTCCGCGAGGACTGGCTCATGTCCGGTGGAGAGGCCGACGCGCTGCCCCCCATCCAGGACGTCCCCCCTGCCGGCTCAGACCGGGTGACGCTGCTGCGCAGCGGCATGGGCACCCAGGAGAAGGCCATCGGCAAGGCGATCCGGCGCGCCATCCACAACGCCCGCTCTTCGATTCACGCCGAGCTGTTCGTGCTCTCCGACCGTCCCACGGTCGAGGCCCTCCTTGCGGCGAAGCGGCGAGGGGTCGACGTCAAGGTGATTCTCGACCCATTGAAGATCAAGGGCAACCCCATCAACGAGAACGCGGCAGCCGCCCTGCGCGAGGGCGGGGTCGACGTGAAGTGGTACGTGTGCAACGCCCAGACCCAGCAGAAGATGCACGCCAAGATGGCTGTGATCGACGCAAACCAGGTATTCGTGGGCAGCGCCAACTGGTCGTACGCCGGCTTCAACATCAACCGCGAGGCCGAAGTGAGCGTCTACTCGCCCAAGACCACCAGCGTCTTCAGCACCACCTTCAGCAAGGACTGGAAGACGCGAACCTCCAACGAGCCCATCTACATCGAAGACGGCGCGGAAGCGACCGGCGCGTCATTCGCCATGTAGGTCGCTCCTGACGCCTTCGCGGCCGTCAGATGTCGATCACAAGACCGTCCCGGGCGAGCACAATCTCGCCGGAGAACGCCTCCCGACATTCCGCAACGATGTCGACGCCCTCGCACTCGGGGTAGAAGTGGGTCAGCACCACGCGACGCACGCCGGCCGCGGCGGCCACCCTTCCGGCACCACCCGCGGTCAGGTGCGAGGTGACGTGGGTGATGGCGTTGGGAAACGAGCACTCCACCACGAGAGTGTCGGCGTTGCGCGCGGCCTCGACGATGCGCGATGTCTCACCGGTGTCGCCGGAGTACACGAGGGTCTTCCCCGCGTGCTCGATAGAAAAGGCCAGGGCCTGCAGGTCGGCGTGATCGACGGGCAGCCCCTTCACGACGACGTCGTCTTCCGCGCACTCCCCTCCTCCGTCCCAGTCGTCGACGAGCGTGCGCGCCCGCTTCCAGGCGAGCCCCGGAAAGAGCCGATGCAGCGCCTCGACGAAGGCCGACGTTCCACGGGGCCCCCGCACGCGCAACGGGTCTCGGGTGCGCTGCTCGGCGGCCCAGTTGCCCGCGAACAGGAAGGCCACGAGATCGGCGCTGTGGTCGGGATGGTGGTGGGTGAGAAAGATGCGATCGATGGCCTTCCAGTCGTGGCCGAAGCGATTGACGCGCTCAAGGGTGCCGGGACCGCAGTCGAAGAGCATCGAGCGCCCCGCCGCCTCGACGAGGTAGCCCGCCGGTCCGCGCCCCTGCCACGGCACGCCGGTGCCGGAACCGATGACAGTCAGCCGCATCAGCCGTCTTGCAGCTGGTCCCAGAGGAGCGCCAGGGCCTCACGGTTCTCGCGATTGATGCGCATGGCCTCGATGATGCGCTGGTTGCCTTCCCAGATCTGCACGAGCCCGTTGCTGAGATGGTCCGGGTCGCCGTCTTCGAGGAACTGCCACAGCTCGTTCACGCCGCCCTCGTATGACTGCACGCCGCTCACACCGATGTCGCACTCCTCGCCGTTCTCGGCGTAGTAGTCGGTGGCCTCGAAGTTGTCGTAGATGGCCTGGGCGCGCTGCGTGAGGATGTTCGAGAGCTCTTGCAGGTAGGCGCTGAACTGCTCGGCGGTGATGCGCCCGCGCTGCACGTCTTCGCACTTGCCGCGGATCTGGCGATAGCGGCTGGTGGAGGCGTCAGGATCTGGCCGATCGGACGCGCGCGCAACCCCGAGCTGGCTGTTGCAGGCAAGACAGAACGCCTCACCCGAGGGATTGGTGAAGCCGCAGTCGGAACATGGAACGCCCGAGTCGTTGGCCTCGAGCAGGCCGTTGTGGTCGGAGATGGCGCATCCTCGCGTCTTCTGTGGCTGAGACTCACGTATTTGCGTCCCCCGTGAAACAGTCCTCTCGACCCGACGTAAGAGGTCAGTAGACGCTCTGCACGATGGGGAAGTGGGTCACGACGGGGCCGTTCGGGGGCTCTGGGAGCGTCAGCGCCGCCTTGAACGCATGGAAGGCGGCGCGCAGGGCCACACGGGTCGCCGCCTCTCGCGGATACGGCACGGGCTCGAGGCTGTACAGGGTGTCTCCCCCGCGCAGATCGAAGCGGCCCACGTCACGGGCCAGAGCGTGCGCTGACGCGAGGTCGGTCGGCGCGGGCGCCACCAGCGAGACGCGAATCTCGCGCGTGTGAAATGCCTCCAACGCGGCGGCGTCGACCGCGCGCAGCGGGAGGTAGACCTGGGTGATGCCCGTCCGCGCAAACGCGGAGCCGTCGATCGATGCCCCCTCGGGCACGATGAGATTCGCGGCCACGCGCTCCTCCGGGTGGAGCACGTGGGTGCGCAGCCATGTCACCGCGTCGTGCAGGGCCGACGCATCAGACACGGCGTCGATGAACGCGCCATGGCGCATGGCGCGGGCCGCGCCCAGGAACGCGAGCACGTCGCGCGCGTGCGCCGCAAGGTCTGATGTGAGACGCAGCACGAGCGCCGTCTGCTGATCGGGCGGTAGGGGCGACAGTGCCGGGTAGAGCTGCTGAAACCTCTCCCCGTCGGCCGCGAGTCGCACCTCGTCGAAGGCGCAGATGCGACCCAGTGCCGCATCGAGGGCCGAGGCGTCGGCGTCCGGAGGCTCGAACCCGGTGATCGCCCCTTGCGTCGCCGCGCCGCGCACCTCGTCGATGAGAGTGCGCACCTGTGCCAGAAGGGACTGCCCCTCCGCGAGGGAGGCCTCGACCGGCACGTGGAAGCGCTCGCCGCTGATGGCCTCGCTGCGAATCTCGACGTAGCGGTTCGCGTACGAGCGACGCCACGTCGACGGGCCGAAGACCGCTCGCAGCAGGCGACCTTCGCCATCGGCGTCGACCATGCGCAGCCGATCGACCACCACCGATGTCCGCCCTTCGCGCAGCGTCACCTCGGCGCGGCGGCGGTCCCGGTTCCACGAGAGCTGAAAGACGTTCGTCAATGCTGTGCCGCGGTCTCCGCAGCGCCGGCGCCCGTAGGTTACGGAGAGCGAGCGCTACGAGGAGAGCATCTCCTCCCACTGCGCGGTGAGCTTCTGGCACTCCGCCACCAGCACGTCGTAGCGCGTCTGCAGGCGTGATGCGTCTTCCGCGCGCTGATAGAAGGCCGGATCGGCCAGCCGCATGGTGATGCCCGCAATCTCCTCTTCCATTGCAAAGATCTTTGCTTCGAGCGCGTCGACCTTCCACTTCGGGGGCGGCTTCTTCTTCTCATCGCGCCCCGCCGCCGCGGCGACAGGCGTTGGCGGCTCAGCCTGCGGCGCCGGCCCGCCGGGCGCAGATCTCGCCGGCGCGCCCGCGGCCTTGGGCTTCGCCTCGTTCCTGGCCGGGGCGGCAACGCCTCGGGCGGGCTTGCGGGCGCGATAGTCGGAGTAGTTGCCCAGATGGGCAGAGGCGCGCCCGTCCTCGATCTCGACGATGCGGGTGGCCAGGCCGTCCATGAAGTGACGATCGTGCGAGATGAAGACGATGGTGCCCTCATAGCCCTGCAGGGCTTCGAGCAGGCTCTCGCGCGCCGAGAGGTCGAGGTGGTTGGTGGGCTCGTCGAGGAACAGCACGTTCGAGGCCGTGACCACGCACCGCGCCAGCGCCACGCGGCTGCGCTCGCCGCCGCTGAGCACGCCCACCTTCTTGTGCACCGAGTCTCCGCTGAACAGCAGGCAGCCGAGAACCGTGCGCACCATGGTCTGGTCGAACATCGGCGGCGCCACCGCCGACACCTCTTCGAGCACGGTGCGGTCTGGGTTCAGCGCCTCGGCCTGGTGCTGGGCATAGTGCACCGGCTGCATGCGAAAGCCTGGGTTCACCGTGCCGGCATCCGGGCGCTCGGCCCCGACGAGCAGGCGCATGAGGGTCGACTTGCCAGCGCCGTTGGGGCCCACCAGGCCCACCCGATCGCCGCGCTCGATCTTGACGTTGATGCCTTCGAGCACGCGCAGGGCACCGTACGACTTCGACACGCCCTTGGCCATGATGGCGTCGCGACCACTGGTGGTCGCGGGCGCGAACGACACCTTCATCGCGCGCGGCGCCGCGTCCGGCGCGTCGATCTTCTCCATGCGCTCGAGCATCTTCTCGCGGCTCTTCACCCGGCTGGCCAGGGTGGCCTTGTAACGGAAGCGCTCGATGAAGCGCATGTCGTGCTCGATCTTCTTCTGCTGGGCCTCGTATGCGGCAAGCTGCGCCTCGAAGCGGCGGGTCGATTCTTCAACGTAGAAGGTGTAGTTGCCGGCGTACTCGTCGATCTCGCCGCTGTCGAGCTCGATGATGCGGTTCACCACGCGATCGATGAACGTGCGGTCGTGCGAGACCAGAACCACCGCGCCCTTGTAGTCAGAGAGATAGGTCTCGAGCCACTTGACCGCCTGAAGATCGAGATGGTTCGTGGGCTCGTCGAGCAGCAGCACGGTGGGTGATGTGAGGAGCAAGCGCGACATGGCGCCGCGCATCTGCCAGCCGCCGCTGAACTCGCGGCAGGGGCGCTCGAGATCTTCCGATCGAAAGCCCATGCCCGCAAGCACCGTGCGGATGCGGGCGTCGATGGTGTGCCCCTCGGCGTGATCGAAGCGCGCCTGCGCCTTGCCGTACTGGTCGAAGCAGGCGTTCAGCGCCTCGCCCTGCAGCGACTCCATCTGCAGCTCGAGGTCGCGCATCTCGCGCTCTACCGCATCGACCCAGGCGAACACCTGCATCATCTCGTCGTAGAGCGTGCGGTCCGGGTCGAGCTGCCCCTCTTGGCCGAGGTAGCCGATCTCGACCCCTGGCCCGAGCGAGACCGTGCCCTTGTCTGACTCGAGCTGACCCGAGAGGATCTTGAGCAAGGTGGTCTTTCCCGTGCCGTTGCGGCCGATGAGTCCGACCCGCTGGCCGGGCTTGACGGTGAAGCTGACGTTGTCGAGAATGACCTGCCCGCCGAATGCCTTCGAGAGACCTGTGACGGCGATCATGTGCGATGGATGGGCCTGGGTGCAAGCATGCCACGAAGGTTCACTGCGGGAAGCGACGGTCCTTCCCCACCAGCAGCACAGTCCCCAGATCTAGGCCGGGTCGGCGATCATGACCTCGAGTCCGGCAGCCTCGAGCAGCGCGCTCGCGTCAAAGGCCTGTGAGGGGGCGAGCACGCCCGAGGTCTTGCGCTCCCCGGCGGCAAGCTTGACAGCGGCCGAGGCCAGCAGGTTGGCGGTGGTCTGATAGATGCCGCTGCCCTGCACGATGGCGAACCGTCGGTTCTTCACGCCCTCGATCTCGACCACCACGACGAACCGGCTCCGATCAGACACAGGGCGCTCGGTCTTCGACGTGGCCCATCGATCAAGAGCCATCATCGCGAGGGAGGCGAACGGGCTTCCGAGCAGGGCCTGGATCAGACCGGCCTTGCCCGTGAGGCTGTGGAACGTGGTGACGTTGCGCAGGCCACCAACCCCTCGGGGGATGACGAGGGCCTCGCATCCCGGCGTGTTCTTGGCCGTCATCTGGCCCCCCGACCACTTGAACGTGTGCTTGACGGCCGCGATGCGCGTTGCCTGAAGCGAGCGCTCGACCAGCGCGCGGCACGGCTGCTTGAGGTTCTCGAACACTGACGCGCGAAACCCCGGGGTCTCGTCGAGATCGTGGTAGACGTAGAGCACGCGAACCGAGTTGACCGCCTCCCACCCCTCGGCGGCCTTCGCCAGCGCGAGCTCGGCCACCCCAGGCTCCACCGCAAGGCCGTTCACGACGGCGATGCCCGCTTCCTTGACCACGGCCGCGCGCACCGCGCACTGCTCGACATACCCCACCTCGGAGGCCGCGTCGATGAGACACACCTTGCCATTCACCGCCGTGGCGAGAACGGGCGCCCCGGAGATGGCGTAGGGAGCGGCGCAGTTCACCGCCACGACACTGCTCTCGACCAGGGTGCGCAAGGCCGAGCGATCGGAGAACTCGAAGACCGATACGTCGAGGGGCTGCTTGAACCTGCGACCGAGATCGATGGACATGCGCTCGAGCTCGTTGCGGTCACGCCCCGCAAGCACCAGCCTGAATTCTCTGGCCCCACCGCCCTGACCGAGCAGGCGCTCGCACGTGAGCCGTCCGGTGAGTCCTGTTGCGCCGATGATCGCGATCTTCTTCACGCGCCGCTCCTCTTGAAGGATTTTCCCTCAGGCACCCTTTGGGGCGTTCTGCAAACCGAACAGAAGTCCTGTCGCCGGAGCGGAGAGCCGGCTCGCGGCACTCACGGGGCCGACAAGGGCCAGAGACGTGGCAGCACGAGCAGCAGCAGCACGAACAGCACCGCGGTCAGCCCCGCTCCGACCCGCGCATAATCGCGAAAGCGATAGCCTCCCTGGCCCATGACCAGGACGTTGACCGGGCTCCCCAAGGGGGTGAGGAAGGCCATCGACGTGGCCAGCGCCACCCCCATGAGCAGGGCGCGAGGCTCGAGATTCATCGCGGCGGCCGACTGCAGCGCAACGGGGCCGAGCAGGGCTGTCACCGCCGCGCCGCTCATGACCTGGGTGAGCGCGACCGCGACGAAGCACAGCGCGGCGAGAACCGCGACGTTGCCGAAGGGCGCAAGCCGCGACACCACCTCTCCCGCAATCAGGCGCGCAGCCCCCGTCTTCCCCATGGCCAGTCCCAGAGGCAGGAGCCCAGCCACCAGGAAGATGCTCTTCCAGTCGATGGCGCGATAGGCCTGATCCATGTCAAGCACGCCGCCGAGGAGCATGCCGATGGCGCCACCGAGCATGATCTCGGCCACGTCGTCGGGCATGAGAACGGCGCAGGCCAGGGTCGCCGCGAAGACAAAGAGGGCCCAGCGCTTGCGCGCGCGCGTCACGTGCGCTGAGGCCTCGAGGGCCTCCTCGTCCTCGACCATGAGGATGAAGTCGGTCTGCTCACGAAGCACGGGCAGCTGCGAGCGATGTCCCTGCAGCAGAAGCGCGTCACCGAACTGGAGAACCGTGTCGCGCACCCCGACCCGCACCTGGTCGCCCGCGCGCCAGATGGCGAGGATGTTCACCCCATAGCGGGCGCGGAAGCGCGCCTTGCGGGGTGAGCGGCCGATGAGGGTGCTGCGCGGCGAGAGCATGGCCTCGACCACCATGTCCTCTGGAGCGCTCAGGTGCTCCTCCGACCATGTGGGCGACGGCAGTATCTCGAGATACGGCTTTACGTCGCGGTTGCGGAAGTCTTCGAGAACCCCCTTGAGCACGAGCACGTCGTCCTCGAGAAGCACCGCGTCCGGCGTGGGCGAGAGAATGAAGCGCGGATCGCGCTCGATGGCGAGGATGCTGCACCCGAAGCGCTCGCGCAGGGCGCATTCCTCGATGCGACAGTCGATGAGCGAGGAGCCGGCCGGGATCCGGGCCCGAAAGAGGTTGTCGCCCAGTCTGTAGACCCGCACGAGATCCGCGGTCGCCTCGTCCATCGCGGCCTGGCGCTCCGTGCTGGCGCGCTGCGGCAGCAACCGGCGTCCGACGACCGCCATGTACCCCCCTCCCACGAGCATGATGGGCAGCCCCACCGACGCGAACGAGAGCACGCCGAACCCTTTGAGCCCGGCATCGCGCAGCACCGCGCTGGCCACGAGATTGGTGGTGGTGAACAGGGTGGCCATGCCCCCGAGGATGGTGGCGAAGGCCAGGGGCATGAGCAGACGCGACGGGCTCACCCCCGTCTGACGCGCGGCCCCCGCCACCGCGGGCATGAGCAGGGAGGCCGCCGCAATGTTGTTCATGAAGAGCGAGAGGAACGCGCCACCCGCCATGACCACCACGAGAAGACGCAGCTCGCTCGCGCCGGCCAGCCGCAGCAGCAGCCGGCCCAGCTGGTCGGCAACGCCCGCCCGCACGAGCCCCTCGGCCAGGATGAACACGGCCAGCATCGTCATCACAGCCGATCGGCTGAAGCCGGAGAAGGCCTCCTGCTGGGTGAGCACGTTGGTCACCGCGAGGGTCACAACCACCATGAGCGCGACCAGATCTGGTCGCAGGCGCTCGCTCAGGAACAGCACCATCGACACGACCAGGACCAGCGATGTGATGAGGAGCGGGCTCATGGGGGTCCTTTCTCACGGCCGTGTCTCGAGGGGGAGGAGGTGGTGAGGAGGCCTCTTCCACTGCGCGCGCTCAACCCCTTCCCCAATCAGGTGGGGCGGGGCGAGAGGCGTTCCATCTCTGCAGGTGAATGTCATCGCGTGCACAGAGAGGGGGATGCCCCCCCACGACGAACCCCTCGGCCGTGGGCAATGCAACCAACATCTACCGCGGAGACTACGTCGACCAGTACGACAAGCAGGACTGGTGGCGCCAGCTCTTCGACACACACCGCTCGATGCTGCGTGAGATCTTCTCGCGCGTGATCTTCGCGCTGCTCTGGACGGGGGCGGTGTTCTACGTCCACATACGATGGACGCCGCTCGACGTGCCCAACGTGACCCACATCATCGTGGGCGGGTTCCTCTCGCTGCTGCTGGTCTTTCGCACCAACTCCTCCTACGATCGCTTCTGGGAAGGGCGAAAGATGTGGGGGGGCATCAACAACGAATCACGCAACCTCGCCCGGCTCTGCGACGTCCACCTCGCCGCTGAGCCCGCGCTGCGGAAGAGCACGCTGCTGTGGGCGATAGAGCTGCCCTGGTCGATCATGCACGCGCTGCGCCACACCGAGTGGACGAGCACCACCCTCCCGGCAGACCAGGTCGAGGCCGTGAGTCGCAGCGCGCACGTTCCCCTGGCGGTGTGCCGAAAGATCACCGCGCTGCTCAAGACCGCACGCGACAAGGGCGTCATCAGCGACTGGGTCATGGTCTCCATCGACGCCAATCTCCAGCAGATCGTCGACTATCTCGGGGCCTGCGAGCGCATCCACAAGACCCCCCTGCCCTTCGCCTACGTGGTTCACCTGCGCCGCGCCCTGGTTCTCTACATCTACGCGCTGCCGTTCTCATTGCTCTCGTCGTTCGGCTGGGAGACCTTCCCGGCCATGTTCCTCATCTCGTTCGTGCTCTTCGGCATCGAGGAGATCGGGGTCGAGCTCGAAGACCCCTTCGGCAAGAATCCGAACCACCTCTCGCTCGAGCTCTACTGCCACGGCATCCAGAAGGTGCTCAGCGACGTGCTCGAAAACGGCGAGGCGTCGATGGCAGGCGCGCCTCCCCCGAGGTAGCGCCGCAAGTTCGTGCGTCCCGTCGAGCCCAGCGCCGCAAAGGGATGATGCGGTTCACGTGGAACCTACCGCGTCACCATGAGCGCCACACCAGAGAACCTCGCCGAGCTCCCCTTCCTGCAGCGCCTTCGCCATCACCCGCGCGGGCTGTGGTACGTCTTCTGGGGAGAGCTCGCCGAGCGGGCCAGCTACTACGGCATGCGCACGCTGCTGGCGCTCTTCCTCATCGCGCGGTTCCAGTACACCGACGCCGAGTCCGGGCAGACCGCCAACTACTTCACCGCCGCGTGCTACGTGCTTCCGCTGCTGGGCGGCTACATCGCCGACCGATGGCTGGGCAAGTACCGCACCATCGTGTACTGGTCGATCCCCTACATCATCGGGCACATCATACTGGGCGAATCGCACACCCCGTTCCAGCTCTATCTGGCCCTGGCACTGCTGGCCGCGGGCTCTGGCGCCATCAAGCCCAACACCAGCACGCTCATGGGCCAGATCTACGAGGCCGAGGGCAAGATGGCGCTGCTGCCCGAGGCGTTCAGCTTCTTCTACGCCGCCATCAACATCGGCGCGGCCACCACCTCCATCGCCCTGCCCCTGGTGGTTGCGCACTACGCGGGCGTAGACATCGCGAACGTCTCGAGCGCTGATCCGGTGAAGCTCAACGAGGCCTATCGCATCGCGCTGCTGTGCCCCACCGTGCTCATGGCCGTGGCCCTCGCCATCTTCATGGCGGGGCGCAAGAACTACCCTGTCGAGACCATCGACCCCACCCCGAAGTCGCCTGCGCTTCGCGCCGAAGAGCGCCAGACGCTGGTGCGCCTGAGCGGCGTGTTCGCCCTCATCGCCATGTTCTGGTTCGTCTACGACCAGAGCAGCTCGACCTGGGTGCTCTTCGGCACCAAGCTCATGGACCCGACCCTCGCGCCCTTCGGGATCACCTACACCGCCGAGCAGATGCAGGGGCTCAACCCCGTGCTCATCATCATCTTCACCCCCATCTTCAACTGGCTCTGGACGGTGGTGCGCAAGGCCCGCAACGGCGTCGACCTGCCCGCCACCCAGAAGATGATGATCGGCTTCTGGCTGGTCATCGGCTGCATGGGGGTCATGGCCTACGCGGGCTACGCCACGCACGACGGAACGGTGAAGGTGTCGATCTGGTACGACGTGGTGGCCACCGTCATCATCACCATGGCCGAGCTGTGCGTGAGCGTCATCGGCCTCGAGTTCGCCTTCAACCACGCCTCGCCAGAGACCCGATCGACGGTGACGGCGGCGTTCCTGTTCACGGTCTTCCTGGGCGACACCCTGGGCGGATGGTACATCGGGCGCTTCTACCCGTCTGAGGGAAAGGACGGCCTTCCCCTGCCCGGACGCATGAGCTACGGCGGCTACTTCTTGTCGCAGGCGGTGATCATGGTCGTCGTGGCGGGTCTCTTCTACCTGGTGGCCCGCCGCTTCGAGCGCGAAGACGCGGCGCGCGGCGATGCGCGCAACGAAGAAGCCTCGATCACCCTGTCGGTTTGAAGGCCGAGAACACGCACCAGCGCCAGCAGTCCTCGATGGCGCCGCTCGGCGAGATTCTGAACGGATGAACCTCGCGCACCTGGGCGGGCGCGTTGTGATAGAGATCGCGGATCTCGTGACGGTGCAGGCTCGAGGTCTCCCAGGTGTCGATCCAGACGTCGATGTCCTCCCACTGGAGGATCTCGCGCACGGTGATATCGGTGAAGCCCGCGCCCTCGAGCAGCGCGCGGA
>RGZZ01000117.1 GCA_010028905.1 Pseudomonadota bacterium
GCCGCACGCGAAGATCGTGGTGTCGTTCCCCACACCCAAGAGCGCAGGCGCGGCGGCACGGCAGTACCGCTTCGTGGGCTATGACGGGGGCGATGAGGTGCGCTACGGTCCCGTGACCTACCCTGCCGCGCCCGCCATCACCCTCGAGAACGTGCCGGTGAGCGTGGTGGGTCTCGTCATCGAATCCATCGACACCTCTGGTGCCGTCGAAGACACCCGCCATACCGCAACGCAGCTGCAACAAGGAGACACGAAGCACATCGACGACCCGTCCACCTCCGCCGCGTCGCTCGACGGGCTCGCTGTCATCCCCGGGCGCGTGTCACTGGCGAGAGGAACCACGGTAGCGTTCCACCTTCAGGGCATCTTCTCAGACGGCATCACGCAAGACCTCACACGCACCGCCGACTGGTCGTGCGCGAACCCCGCCATCGCGCAGGTGCGCGGCAGCCAGGGAGGTCTCGTGGGCCTGGTGACGGGCGTATCAGCTGGCGAGACCGACGTGCATGCCCTGTACGCCCGACGACAGGTGAAAGGGCATGTGGTGGTGCGCGACACCACCGTGACCCGTCTCGAGGTCTCGCCGTCGACCGCCAGCCTGAACGTCGACACCGCCGTGTCGCTGACCGTGCTCGCGCATCTGGCCGACGGCACGGTTCAAGACGTGACGAACGACGCCAACTGGGCCACGAACGCGCCGACGGTGGCCCGCGTGCTCAGCCAGCCTCCGAACGCCGGCCTGGTCATCGGCATCAAGGGAGGCGACGCACAGATCACCGCTTCGTTCGGCGGACAGAGCGCCATCTCGGCGGTGCGCGTCACCGGCGCCGCGCTCAGCTCGCTCGTGATCACGCCCTCCCTCGCAAAGGTCAGCAGGGGGCTCACGCAGCAGCTGACCGCGCTCGGCAGCCGCGTCTCCTGGGCCACCTCAGACGGCACGGTCGCGTCTGTGACGTCCGGAGGCGCGGCCAGCGGCCTTGCCCGCGGCCTCGCCGTGGGAACCGTCACGGTGACCGCGCGCTATGGCGATCAGAGCGCGAGCAGCACCCTCGAGGTCACCGCGGCGCAGGTGGTGAGCCTCGGTGTGAGCGCCACCAGAGCTGCGGTCGTGCCCGGCGACACCCTGCAGTTCACGGCCACAGCCTCGTTCACCGACGCCACCACGCAAGACGTGACGGGCCAGGCGCTGTGGCGATCGGGGAACAGCGCGGTGGCGCGGATGGTGGGGGGAACGGCGACAGGCGTCAGCGTGGGCGCCACTTCGGTGAGCGCCAGCTTCGGTGGCCTGAGCGCAAGCGCGCCCATCACCGTGGTGCAGGGCGTGCCGAACCAGATGAGCGTCTCGTCGCCCCGCTGGTGGGTGGGGGTGGGCGAGACGCTGCCGCTGCTCAGCAGCATTCTGCTCAGCAGCGGAGCGGTGCAGCTGCTCACCGACGCGAGCACGTGGTCGGCCTCCGACACGGCCATCGCGACCGTCTCCACGCCCCAGGGCGTGCTCACCGGCGTGTCTCCGGGGCGCGTGAGCGTCACCGCGACGAACGGCACCTACGGCAGCGCGAGCGCATCGATTCGCGTGATCGAAGACGGAGAGATCATATCGCGAGACAGCGCAGGGCAGCGCTCGTCCAACGGCTGGAACACCGGCGGACCCGTGTCCGCCGATGGCCGGTTCGTGGTCTTCCGCTCCACGGCCTACAACATGGTTCCAGGCGGGTTCAACGGTCAGAGCGACATCTACGTCCGCGATCGCCTCTTTGACACCCTCGAGCGCGTGAGCGTCGACTCGAACGGCGTCGAGGCCAACGCCCACTGCTACGACGCCGCCGTCTCGGCCGACGGGTCGGTGGTGGCCTTCACCTCTGACGCCAGCAACCTCGGCCCCGGGCCCGTGTTCGTGCGCAACCGCAGCCAGGGCACCACCGTGAGCGTGGGCGCCGATGGCGGCAACAGCATGTACCTCAGCATCTCTGACGACGGCCGCTACGTTCACCTTGCCGGCATGCGCTACGATCTGCGCACGAGCACCCACGTGCAGACCCCGGACACACGTGCCTCCCGCCTCTCCGGCGACGGGCGGTTCGTCGTGTACGAGGCCGGCACCCCGAGTCAGATCTACATCGCCGACATCGACCTGGGCGGCACCCCCGAGCTGGTGAGCGCAACGCCCTTCGCAACCGAGGGAAACAACCAGAGCAAGCTACCCAACGTGTCCACCGATGGGCGATTCGTGGTCTTCCAGTCCGATGCGAGCGACCTCGTGGCGGGCGACACCAACGGCTACACCGACATCTTCATCCGAGATCGCCTGGTAGGCGTCACCGAGCGGGTGAGCCTGTCGACCAGTGGCGCGCAGGGCGACCGACGCTCGTATGGCAGCAATCCGTATCCGGCGGCCTGGGTGTCGGCCGACGGTCGATACGTGACCTTCAGCTCGCTCGCAACGAATCTCGACGCGACCGATACCAGCCCCGACTTCGTCGACGTGTTCGTACGTGATCGAACCGCATCGACAACACGCTGCCTCACCTCTCCCTACGTCGACAGCAGCAACCCGAGCGTGCGCTTCTCCACGGGCGACATCTTCGCGATGGGTGCCTCTGCAGATGGCCGCTTCTTCACGTTCGACGCCTACGGTTGGTGGAGCATCACCCACGCCTACAGCGACTATCAAGACGTCTTCCTGAAGCGCGCCTTCTGAGCGCGCATCGTCACCAGACACCGCGCTGCGAACCGCCTTCAAAGGAGGGACGACGCCCGTCGCGGCGAAAGCCCTCCCCCCTATGACCGCCCAATACATCTTCAACATGAACCGACTTCGGAAGGTGCACGGCACCAAGGAAGTCCTCAAAGACATCACCCTGTCCTTCTTCCCGAACGCCAAGATCGGCGTGCTCGGACCCAACGGCGCCGGCAAGTCGACGCTGCTGCGCATCATGGCGGGTGAAGACAAGGCCTTCGATGGCGAGGCCTCGTCGGCATCGTGGGCCACCGTCGGCTATGTCCCGCAAGAGCCCCGCCTCGACGAAGACAAGACGGTGCTCGAGAACATCCGTGAGGGCGCATCTGACGTGGTGGCCCTGCTGAAGCGCTACGACGAGGTGAACGAGGCCTTCGGCACGTGCGACGACGACAAGAAGATGGAGAAGCTGCTCGCCGAGCAGGCCCGCCTGCTCGACGAGATCGAGGCGTGCGACGGCTGGCAGCTCGATCGCATCTGCGAGCTCGCCATCAAGGCCATGCATCTGCCGCCCGCCGACGCGGAGGTCAAGCACCTGTCCGGCGGCGAGAAGCGCCGCGTCGCCCTGGCTCGGGTGCTGCTGCAGCAGCCCGACATGCTGCTCCTCGACGAGCCCACCAACCACCTCGACGCCGAGGCGGTGGCCTGGCTCGAGAAGCACCTGGCCGACTACGACGGCTGCATCGTGGCGGTGACGCACGATCGATACTTCCTCGACAACGTCGCCGGCTGGATCCTCGAGCTCGACCGTGGCAAGGGCCTCCCGTTCAAGGGCAACTACTCCGGCTGGCTCGAGCAGAAGGAGGCTCGGCTGGCCCAGGAAGAGCGCGAGGAGAACGCGCGTCAGAAGACCCTCAAGCGCGAGCTCGAGTGGGTGCGCCTGTCGCCCAAGGCACGTCAGGCCAAGAACAAGGCCCGCGTGCAGTCCTACGACAAGCTGGCCGCCCAGGCCAAGGAGTCGAGACAAGACACCATCGAGCTCGACCTGCCCCCCGGCCCGCCTCTCGGCGGCAAGGTGGTGGAGTTCAAGAACGTCACCAAGGGCTTCGGCGAGCGCACCCTCATCAAGGATCTCACCTTCAGCCTGCCGCGCGGCGGCATCGTGGGCGTCATCGGACCGAACGGTGCGGGCAAGACCACCCTGTTCCGCATGATCACGGGGGAGCAGAAGCCCGACGTGGGCAGCATCGAGGTCGGCGAGAGCGTGCAGCTGTCGTATGTCGACCAGTCGCGTGACGCCCTCACGCCGGACAAGCTGGTGTACGAAGAGATCAGCGAGGGCCAGGACCCCATCAAGTACGGCAACCGGGAGATCCCGGCCCGTGCCTACGCGGCGCGCTTCAACTTCAAGGGCAGCGACCAGCAGAAGCGCGTCGGCGACCTGTCCGGCGGTGAGCGCAACCGCGTGCACATGGCGAAGATGCTCAAGAGCGGGGGCAACGTGCTGCTGCTCGACGAGCCGTCAAACGACCTCGACGTCGATACCCTGCGCGCTCTCGAAGAGGGGCTGCTCGAGTTCCCGGGCTGCGCCGTGATCATCAGCCACGACCGCTGGTTCCTCGATCGCATCGCCACCCACATCCTCGCATTCGAGGGCGACGGTGGCGTGCACTTCTTCGACGGCAACTACAGCGAGTACGAGGAAGATCGCAAGCGACGGCTGGGCGACAAGGCGTCTCAGCCGCACGAGTACCGCAAGAAGGCCGCGGCCAAGGTCTGAGGTCGATGCGGTATGTGGCGCTGCTGGGGCAGCCCGTCGGGCACTCGGTCTCTCCCGCCATGCAGGAGGCCGCCTTTGCCCACGTCGGGCTGCCCTGGCGCTACCTGACGTTCGACGTCTCCCCCGAGCGGTTCCCCGAAGCCGTGCACAGCCTGCGCGCGCTGGGCTTCGTGGGGGCCAACGTCACCGTGCCGCACAAAGCCGCCGCGGCCGCCCTGGCCGACTCGGTCGAGCCCAGGGTTGGCAGAAGCGGCGCCTGCAACACGCTGCGCTTCACCGAAACGCACATCGAGGGCTTCAACACCGACGTTGCGGGCTTCGTCAGCGACCTCGACACAAGCTTCGGGACAGGCGTGCTCAACGGGGCCTCAGTGGTGGTGGTGGGCGCTGGCGGCGCCGCTCGCGCAGCGCTGCTCGCCTGCGCCGAGCAGAAAGCTCGCAGCGTGACGTTGCTCAACCGATCGCGCGAGCGCGCCGAGGCACTTGCGGCGGCGTTCCCGGACCTCTCGCTCGCCATCGCCCCCCTCGCTGACGAACCGTTCGCAGCCGCGGTCGCCAACGCAACGCTGGTGGTTCAGACCACCTCGGCCGGCATGTCGCCGTCGGTCGACGTGACCCCCGCCGCCTGGCCAGGCACCCTTCCGAGCGGCCTGGCGGTCTACGATCTCATCTACCGACCTCGGCGAACCCGCTTCCTTCAAGACGCAGCGGCGCGTGGAGCAAAGGTCTGCGATGGTCTCGGCATGCTCGTCGAGCAGGGAGCCGCCGCCTTCGAGCACTGGACAGGACAGCCCGCGCCGCGAGAGCTCATGCGAAAGGCCGCCGAAGACGCCCTCACCTGACGCTGCGCGTCACGGCCGCGCGTATGGCGACGAGACGCTGGCGCGCTTCGTCGACCTGTGATGCAGCGATCTCTCGCGCTCCATAGCGCGCCTCCTCGAAGAGATCGGTGAGCCGCTCGATGTCACGTGACACCGCGGGAAAGCGCAGGCAGGCCTGCGTCGCACGCTCACGTGGCGTCTTCCCCGGCGCCTTCGGCTGCTCGCCTGCTGAGAGCAGCGCGGCCATCTCCCTCCACGCCTCACCGATCTCGCCACCTGTGCCGGCCTCAGGAGCAGAGAGGCCGATGCGCCGTGCCACACGTCTCACCGCCGCGCGCAGGCGATCGCCCATCCGGCGCGCGACCGACGTACCGCCCTGCCGCGGTCGCCGCTGCCCGAGCAGAACCCACGCGCCCGCCCCCACACCGAACGCCAAGGCCACGATTGCGATGGCACCCGGCGCACCGATGCCAGCGACCCATTCCCGGACCCAAGCGACCGCCGTGGCAACGGCCTTCCCCGGCCCCTCGAAGTCGAGGCCCAGGCGAGCGCGCAGGTAGCGCAGGAAGGTGTCAGCGGCCGACGGTGCAGAGCGCCCAGGCGTCCGCGGTGCTGCGTCATATCCAGGAGAAGGGTCGAGCTCGACCCAGCCGAATCGGCTGACCATCACCTCGACCCACGCGTGCGCGTCTGACCCGCGAACCTCGTAATATCCCGTGAGGGGATTGTACGTGCCGCTCGAGTACCCGGTGACGAGGCGCGCGGGGATGTCGATGCTGCGACACATCACGGCCAGGGCCGTGGCGAACTGCTCGCAGTACCCCTTCTTGTAGCGGAACAGGAAAGCGTCGGCGACGTCGAGGTCGTCCGGGTAGGGGGGGATGTCGAGGGTGTAGGTATAGTGGTTCTGCAGGTAGTTCGTCAGCGCCGCAGCCTTTGCATACGCGCCGACCTCGTTGCGGGTGATGTCTTCGGCGAGGGTCTTCACGCGCGAGGGCACCGTGGGCGGCAGCTCGAGATCGAGCTCTCGCGCACGAAGCTCGACCTTCGTGGGAGGGCGGTTCAATGTGGCCAGACGCGCCAGGAGCGCGGGGCGCACGGGGCGATAGAGGCTCACCACCGAGTACACCGTTCCACTCTCGAGCGCGAAGGGCGTTCGAACCCCCGCGTGCGCGTCGACGTAGACCGTGTCGGAGGGGAAGAACAGCTGTGACAGCTGGTACGCCGAGAGAATGATGTTGGGCAGATCACGCTCGATGTAGTAGACCTGGATGAGCTCCTTCTCTCCGATTCCGTCAACGTTGAGCAGAATCGGAGGGCTGGTTCCGATGGTCTGCTCCAGCCCTTCCAGCGTGATCTCCCATCCTCTCCCCGTGTAGTGGTTGAAGCCCAGTCCGCGGTAGCAGGTCTCCTCCGACGAGCGAACGCGCATCATGATCTCGTCGGTGAGCTTGCCACGCAGGTTGAGGTCGAGATAGGCGCTGAAGCCGTTGTAGCTGTCCGGGTCGAAGTGACGCTGCTGGGGGGTGACGCGGCCGTTTGTGTTGGGGTATGCCGCGTTCCGGATCTCTCCCTTGCCCACCGCCTTCGGGTTGAGCTGCAGCGAGAACGGGAGCGCGCGGATTCGCAGGCCCTGGCCCCGCGGGATGAAGGGGAAGAGGCCCGCGCTCAGCAGCAGGAGGACCGCGCCAAGAGCGCTCACCGCCATCACGGCGGTGCGCGGCCCCGGCATGATCCCGACGACACGGCGAGCCTCACGTGCCTGTGAGAGATGGTTGCACAGCAGCGCAAAGAGCGCGCACACGAAGAAGGCACCCAGGTAGGGCAGCACCGTGAGATCGTGGCTGAGCACGCCGGCGACGCACATCAAGACGAAGCCCGCCACCAGCGAATAGTTCAGATCTCGTCGCGACGGAAGGTCATAGCTGTGGATCAGCTGCAGCCAGAGGAGCAGGTTGGCCAGCGGAACACGCGGGTCGAACGGGCTGTAGTAGAGGCTGACGATGAAATCGTAGAGCGCAACGAACATGAAGAGCGAGAGAAAGATCTTGAGCACCCAGTTCGTCTCGGTGCGACGGCGATACGAGACCCAGTAGCCGAGCGCGGTGAGGGAGATCAACAGAGCGGAGAGCGATGGCCACTGCTCCTCGTGAAGCGTGGCGAGCACACCGCACATGATCGTCGCGAGTGTCGCAGCCCGAAACGTGATGGAATCTTCGGGAATCTTCTTGACCGTGAGGAACCCGGGGATCTTCATCGTGCTGCCCCAGCCCCGCTGAAGATCCCCTCGAGCGGTGCCTCTGTCGCATGCACGAACACCCGCGCCCCAGCGGCGACGAGCGTCGCGGCCTCATCGATGCACTGCTCATCATCGCCCGCGAACAGCACCACGGCGGCTGGCAGGGGGAGACGCGCCACGTTCGTCTCGGAAAGTCCGCGGGTGGTCAGCACCAGCACATGGCCCGCGGGCTCACGCTTCGACTCGAGAATCTCGAGCGCGCGTGCCCAGTGCGGTGCGTCGCACGAGGCGAGGCGCGCCAGCCAGTCGAGGGGAGAGGCACCACGCTGGTCGGCCGCCCCACACAGCGCGCCGTGGCCGTCGAGGGTCACGAGACGAACGCGGGTCCCGCGACGGCGATCGTGCGCCAGGAATGCGGCCGCCAGACGAGCGGCCTGATCGAGCGCGGACAAGCCCGCCGGCCCATGTCCGCTCTCGCCACCGCAATCGATGACCACCGTCAGGCGGGGCGCTCCGATGTCAAGATGCTCGGTGACCGTGAGCGTTCCCGTGCGTGCGCTGGTGGGCCAGTGAACTGATCGGATGTCGTCGCCGTACTGGTAGGCCCGCAAGCCGTGGAGGTCATGGCTTCGACCGAGCCGTCTGTGCGGTGTCGTCTGCCCTTCGACACGAGAGGCGGCGCGCGCGCGATCAGCGTGACGAAGCACCGGGGCCCGAGGCAGCACCACGGCCTCACCGCCGATGTTCACGCGCCGCACCCGCGGGAAGAACCCGAACGGCACCGATGACGCCATGGTCGTGACCTCGAACCGCCGAACCCCGCGGAACGGGGCGGTCATTCGATACGAGAGGCTCACCGCCCCATGGGCCGGCACGCATCCGACCACAAAGCGCACCCGCTGGGCTGCGTCGGTACCTGCGTCCATGCCATCGACAGCGTCGAGGGGCGCGGCAGCCGGGGCGTCCGGAGGTACGGGGGGAAAGGGCGGGTGCTCCTCGACGGTGACGAGATAGCGCGGCCAGCGCGAGGGATTGTGAAGGCGCAAGCGCACCTCGACGGTCTCCCCCTCGACCACGGGACCCATCGCTCCCCGCGAGAGCTCGAGGCCCGATAGCATGAGGCGAGGAACCACAAACCCCACCAAAAGAAGCGAAGCGACCGCGGCGGAGATCAGGTAAAGCCATCCGGTCTGGGTGTTGACCGCGATGAAGAGGATGAGCGCACCGAGCAGCGCCACGATGGTCTCATCGCGCGGCTGCAATACCCGCCTCAAGATGCCGGCGAACAAGGCCTGCACGTGCTCGCTCCCATGTGCCCGCCCTGCCGTGATTTGCAGTGCGCAACGGCGGTTGTGCGAGCGAGCACATTATAGCACGGGCCCGACGAAGTTTTACGCCCCCCTCAACAAGGAGACACCACAGGTTCACGTCGTACAGTATTGAGAGGCCTGCAAGTCTTTTCAAGCCTCGAAGCGCAACGACTGGAGAAGAGGAAGCTCACGCATGGACTGGTGGATCACACTCAAATCCATGATCCAGGGCAATGCCGCAGAAGAGGCGCCGAATCGCGCACCCGTGCGCGCCGCTCCGCGCCTCCCCTCAGAGATCATGGCCCTGTGCTCAACCGCCTCCGATGCCGCGTTCACCGTCACCATCGTGAGTCTCAGCGTGACCGGGCTGAAGCTCGAGTCGTCGCGGCGAATCGCACCACAGGCCATCATCGACATCCGCGTTCCCGTATCGCTGAACTTCGAGAACCGAGAGACCATCGAGCACATCGGCTTCAAGGCGCGCAGCGTGTGGTCGAACAAGGTCGCAGGAAACAAGCACGAGACCGGGGTGCGGTATCTCGAGAGCGAGAACGAGAAGCGAGACCACTGGATACGTCTCGTGCTGCGCACCTACGGCATGAGCACGGGAGATGACCGCCGCGTCCACGAGCGCCACACCGCTGCGTTGCCTGTGACCGTGCACCGTGCTGACGGCACCGTGCTGCAAGGAGAGGTGAAGGACATCTCGGCTGGCGGCATGCGCCTCTGGCCTTCTGGCGTCTCGCTGGAGCGATCAGAGCGGCTGCGCATCGAGCTGCAGCGACAGGAGGGTGCGCCCTTCAAGGTGGGAGGCACCGTGGTCCACACAGAGGGAGAGGGCGACGCTGTATTCCACGGAATCGCGTTCGACCCGCTCGACGATGCGCAGAGCGAAAGCCTCGACGCCATCGTCACGCGACTCGTGAGGCTGGCAAGCGCACCCGCAGATCCGAACGGGAAACCGCTGCGGCCACCGATCTAGGCTGTCATACCCCTGGGTTGCGCGTGGAGCAAGCCAGAAGGCTCAGCGCTGAACGCCGCCGGCCCCGAGAATCTTGCGGATGAGGTCGTTGGAGATGGCCACAGCCCGATCGAGCGCATCTTGCGGAGACGAGCGACGGCTGATGGCCTCAAACATCGCGTCGTCGATGATGCCACGAATCGACTCCCAGGCCGAGACCTTGGGCTGCACACACGCATTGCGGAGGTTTGCCACAGCGGCGTCGCGGTAGTCCGGGTTGCGCGTCAGGAAGGCCTGATACTCGGCGCTCTGGATGGCCGACTGTCGCACGGGAAGGTACCCCGTGCGAAGCGCCCAGCGCGTGTTCACCGATCGCGACGTGAGGAAGCGAATGAACTTCCAGGCGGCCGTCTGGCGCTCCGCAGTGGTCTTGAAGAGCGCGAGGTTGGTACCGGCGAGCTGCATGCGCGGCGCGCGGCCGTGCGCAGACGGCATGGCCGCGAGGCGCACCGGGAACTTCGACGACTGACGCAGATGCGAGTAGGCCGAGGTGGTGAAGATGTACATGGCCGACTTGCCCTGTGAGAAGGAGGCCGCCGGATCGAAGGTGGGGAAGGCGGTGCGGTCGACGTTCACGAGGTCGACCCAGAAGCGCAGGGACGAGAGCCCGAGCGGATTGTTGAAGATGGCCTGGTTGTCGTTCACGAAGTCGCCCCCGTGCGCGTACAGGTAGTGGCCGAGCGTATCGACGTTGGGCTGCACCGTGATACCGTAGATGCCCCGCTCGGCCGACACCACCTTCTGCGCCACCGCGCGCACGTCTTCCCAGGTTCGCGGCACGCCTGCGCCCGCGGCGCGCAGCAGCCCTTCGTTGTAGTAGAGCACGTAGATGCTCTTGTTGAACGGGAGCGTCCACAGCTTGGACCCGTGGGTGTTGGCGCTGCGGAAGACAGGGACGAGGTCGTTGATGTCGGCGGTCGTGAAGGCGTCGGCCGAGCTGAAGTAGTCTTGCACCGGCACCAGGTAGCCATAATCGATGAGCTGGGTGGTCCAGTTCTCATAGACCTGGGCCGCATCCGGAGGCGCGTGCCCGGCGAGGCTCTCGAGAATGCCGCGATAGAGAGAGTTGTAATCGTTCCCCCACTGCGGGTTGCTGCTTCCGACGAACCGGGGCTGCACGCGAATCGAGGGGTTCGATTTCTCGAACTCAGCGATGAGATCGCGAAGCGCCGCCTCCTTCTCTCCGCGCATGGCGTGCCAGAATGAGATGGTGACGGGCTCGCGCGCCTGGACTGGTCTGGACCCCACAAGGGCAGCCAGGCCCAGGAGGGCGGCAAGCGCCGCAGCACCCAGGAGAAATCGTTTCAGCACGCTCATCGCACGAGGGGTCCTTTCTGTGTCGGCCAGGAGATCTTCAGAGGTTGAGGGTCAGGGGCGACTGGTTCAAGGCGTGAAGCGCGAGACGCGTGGGCTGCGCGTCGGCCGGGACCTCGAACACGAGATAGCCGAAGTTGATGCCGTACGGACGGAGAATCACGAGCCAGAAGTTGCTCAGCCCCTCGATGTAGTCGTACGAGCGGTTGTTCTGGTCGAGGAGGGAGAACCGTCCGGTGTAGATCTGCACCTCGTTCGACACGTTCTGCTGCGACAGGTAGACCACGACGAAGCGATACCCTGCGCGCGGGTGATAGAAGTCCTTGATGCTGGCGACGTTCTCGATGTTGGTGACGGTCACCGCGAAGACGTTGTTCTGCGTCGACTTCGGGACGTAGACGGTTCCACCGGCGCCGTAGGCGGAGGTAGACTGCACGGGCGGCCCCCCTTCGGTTCCCGCCGTCGGCAGGTCGAGGCCGTTGGGCATCTTGGGCGCTGCACTGA
>RGZZ01000118.1 GCA_010028905.1 Pseudomonadota bacterium
CAATACCCCCTCTCGGCCTCCACCGCCGCCCCCACTCGCGCGAGAGGACCCTTGCACCGTGCCATACATCCGCCTGGGAATCGGCCCCATCGGCTGGGCCAACGACGACCTTCGAGGCTGGGGACCCGACATCACGGGCGACCAGATCATGGCCGAGATGGCCGCCACCGGCTACAGCGGGTCAGAGATGTCGTACCTCTATCCCCAGACCCCCGAAGCCCTCGAAGACGCGCTCAACGAGCATCGACTGGTGCTGGCGGCCGCCTACCACTGGACCAACCTCACCCACGAAGGGCGCCTCGACGGAGAGCTGCGCAGGGCGCGCGAGCACGTCGACTTCTGTGCTGACGCAGGGGCCAAGTTCGCGCTGTTCGCCGAGGGGGGCGGAAGCCTGCACTGGGACGCCGACGGTCCGCGAAGCACCATCCGCCCGTTCAACGACGCCGCCTGGGCACGGCTGGCCAGCGCCCTCAACGAGCTCGGGGCCCACGCCCGCGATCGGGGCATCACCGCGTGCGTGCATCCCCACGCGGGCACGGCGCTCGAGCGCCAGCCCGAGGTCGAGCGGCTGCTCTCGCTCACCAGCCCGAGCCTGGTGCACTGGTGCCTCGACACGGGGCACGCCGCCCTGGCCGAGACCGACACCCTCGGCATGATCCGCGCGCACGCCAACCGCATCCGCTACGTGCATCTCAAGGACGTCCGCGCCGACGTGGCGCAGCGCGTGCGCGCCGAGAAGCCTGCGTTCACCGAGGCCATTCGATGGAACGTGTTCGGCGCGCCCGGCCAGGGAAGCCTCGACTTCAACGCCATCATCGGCGCGCTGCTCGAGAACGACTACGAGGGCTGGCTCATCGTGGAGGCCGATCAAGACCCCAACACCCACCCCGCCTTCGACGTGGCGCGCAACGCCCGCGCCTTCCTCGAGCAGATCCTGGAGAAGCACATGGTGACCCTCCCATGACCACCCACCCCGCCTTCGACGTGGCGCGCAACGCCCGCGCCTTCCTCGAGGATATTCTCGAGACGCACTTGGTGATGCTCCCATGAGCCGCGACATCGCCTTCGCTGTGCTGGGCGCGGGGCGCATCGGCGCCCTGCACGCCGACAACCTCGCCCGGGCCATCTCCGGCGCCCGCCTCGCCGCGGTCATGGACGCCGACCTCGAGCGCGCCCAGGCCGTGGCGGGTCCGGGGTACGCCACCGACAGCCTCGACCGCATCATGGCCGACGGTGAAATCGACGCGGTGCTCATCGCCTCGCCCACCGCGGCACACGCCCCCCAGATGATCGCCGCCGCGCGCGCGGGCAAGGCCATCTTCTGCGAGAAGCCCGTGAGCCTCGATCTCGCCCGCGCCATCGAAGCCGTCGACGCGGTGAGAACAGCAAACGTACCGTTCCAGATCGGCTTCCAGCGCCGCTACGACCACGGCTTCGAGGCGGCCCGCCAGCACCTCGACGAAGGGGCCATCGGACGCCTCGAGATGTTCCGCGCCCTCACCTGCGACCCCGAGCCGGCCCCGTTCGCCTATCTGGCGACATCGGGCGGCATCTACGCCGACATGGCGATCCACGACATCGACATCGCCCGCTTCTACGGCGGCGACATCGTCGAGGTGACGGCCATGGGCGAGGCCCTCATCGTGCCGGAGCTTCAGACCGTGAGCGACGTCGATACCTCGATTCTCACGTTCCGCTACGCCAGCGGCGCCATCGGCGTCATCCAGAACTCCCGTCGCGCCACATACGGCTACGAGATCCGCACCGAGCTGATGGGAGCCGAGGGCAAGCTGGTCATCGAGGAAGAGCGGGCGACCCCCATTCGTCTCTACAACCGCACCGGCATCCACGGCGACTTCCACGGCTGGTTCATCAAGCGCTTCCGCGACGCATACCGCGCCGAGGTCGAGGCCTTCGTGTCGGCGGTGAGAGAAGGGCGCCCGGCTTCGCCCGGCCTCGACGACGCCCTGGCCTCGCTGCGGGTGGCTCTTGCGGCGACACGCAGCTTGAAGGAACGGCGCAGCGTGCGCGTCGAGGAGGTGGGCTGAGATGACCCCGCCGCATCTCGACCAAACACCCGCCGACGTTCCCCATTTCAAAGAAACACCCGTCCACCCCCCGCACGAAGGCAGCCGCATCTCCATCGAGCCTGGCCCTCTCGCGGTCGACATCTCGCCGACCCGCGCCGGCTGGCAGCAGCTCACCTTTCGCGTGCATCGGGTCTCATCTGACGCACCCCTCGAGGGGCGCACGGGCAACGAGGAGGCCGTCATCGTGGTGCTGCGCGGCAGCGGCACCCTCGAGATCGGCGATCAGCACCTCACCTTCACCGGACGTGACGGCGTGTTCGCCGGGCTTCCCCATTTCGGGTACGTGCCGCGCCAGACATCGTACCGCTTCACCCCCGCCGCCGGAGCCGACGCCGAGGTCGCCTGGGGAAGCGCCCCGTGCGTGACCGATCACGCCCCCCGCATCTGCACGCCCCACGATTGCACCGTCGAAATGCGCGGCGCGCGCAACGTCGAGCGCCAGATCACCCATCTCGTCGACCCCGGCTTCGGCTGCCAGCGGCTGCTCTGCGTCGAGGTCTACACCCCCAGCGGCAACTGGTCGTCGTACCCCCCGCACAAGCACGACACGCATGACCTGCCCAACGAGGTGGCCCTCGAGGAGATCTATCACTACCGGATGGCGCCCGACGGCTTCGCGCTGCAGCGCCTCTACGACGACACGCACGATGAGGTGGTGGTGGCGCGCGACGGCGACACGGTGCTGGTGCGTCACGGCTACCACCCCGTGGTGGCCGGCCCTGGCTACGACGTGTACTACCTGAACATATTGGCGGGCGACCACCCGGCCTGGGCCGCGGCCGACGACCCGCAGCTGGCCTGGGTTCGCCAGATCTGGAACAGCCGCACCCCGCTGCGCCTGCCCATGCAGCCGTGAGCCGCCGCTTCGATCTCGTCTCGGTAGGCCGCTGCATGGTCGACCTGTACTGCGACCAGGTGGGCACCCCGCTGTCACACGGCCAGTCGGTGTCGATGTACACCGGCGGCTGCCCCACCAACATCGCGGTGGGTGCATCGCGCCAGGGGCTGCGCGTGGCCATGCTGACCCGGGTCGGCGACGACGACACGGGGCGCTTCGTCATCGAGACTCTGCGCCGGGAAGACATCGACACCGGGCACATCACCGTCGACCCCAACGCGCGCACGCCCATGGTCATGGCCGCCATGGAGCCCCCTGACCGCTTCCCCCTCACCTGGTACCGCGAGCGCGCTGCTGATCTCGAGGTCGACGTGAGCGACCTCGACGACGCGCTGCTGGGCGACACCACCGCGGTGCTGCTGTCCGGCAACACCCTGTCGCGCCCCCACGGCGCCGCCGCCGCGCGCCATCTCATCGAGCGGTGCAAGGCCCTCGGCACGCGGGTGGTGTACGACATCGACTTCCGCCCCGCGCTCTGGTTCACCGAGAGCCCCGCCATACCCGATGGCGCAAGCCGCTACACGACACGTGCCGCTGTGCCCCCCGCCGAGATCGCCGCCACGCTGCAATCGGTTCTTCAGGGCGTCGACCTGCTGGTGGGCACCGAAGAAGAATACGTCGCCCTCATGGGCATCGATGACGCCGCTCAGGCCTTCGACGCCGCACGCGCACGCATCCCCGGGACCGCCATCCTCAAAAAGGGGAAGGACGGGGCGATGGTGGCCCCGCCCAACGCCCTCGCCGTGTCGGCCGGCGGATTCTCCGTGCGCGTCTTCAACACGCTGGGCGCGGGGGACGCGTTCATCTCGGGGTTCCTCGCGGGCTGGCTGCGCGACGCCCCGTTCGAGCAGTGCCTCGCCCGCGCCAACGCCAGCGGCGCCATCGTGGTGACCCGCCACGGCTGCTCGCCCGCCATGCCCTACGACGCCGAGATCGCCCACTTCCTGGCCCACACCGCGCCCGCGGGCCTCTCCCCGCAAGACGACCCGCGGCTGCAGCGCCTGCACGCGGCCGGAAGCCGACCGCCGAAGCGTCGCCCGCTCTGCGTGCTGGCCATCGATCACCGCACGTGGTTCGAAGATGTTGCGGGCCCAGGTAGAGAAGCCGACATCGCGGCCTTCAAGCACCACGCCGTCTCCGCGGCACGAGCGCGATTCGAGCGAGAGGGGTGGATGCACGCCTTCGGCGTGATCATCGATTCGCAGTTCGGGGAATCGATGCTGCGCGCGCTGCGTCGCGACGACGCCGTCTGGCTCGCGGAGCCCATCGAAGTGCCCGGCGTCTTTCCCCTGCAGGTGATGGGACCGGGGGGAGACGCAGGGCTCGGCCTGCGTGAGCGTCCCCGAGGCGGCGCGGTGAAGGTGCTGCTCGCCTGCACCACCGACACGACGGTGCAGGCGAGGCAGGTGTCGCTCATGCAGCAGCTTCAGGCCGCCTGCAACGCCTGGTCGCGTGAGCTCCTGCTCGAGCTCATTCCACGAGAGTGCGAGGTCGACATCGCCGCCTGCATGCACGAAATGCTCGACGCGGGCGTCACCCCCGACTACTGGAAGCTGCCCCTGCCCGCCACCGACGCAGCCTGGAAGGCGCAGCGCACCGCCGTCGAGCGCGACCCCGCCTGCCATGGTGTGCTCTTCCTCGGCGGTGCCCAGCCCCTCGACACCCTCGCCGAAGGCCTGGGCCGCTACGTGAGCGACCCCTTGGCGCTCGGCTTCGCGGTAGGCCGAACCCTGTTCGAGCGCCCGTTCAGGGCCCATCTCGCGGGGGCGCCCGAAGACCTCGATGCCTTGGCCGACGAACTGATCCGGCTGGCACGGCCGTGGGTGGAGGCCTGAATCGCGCCTGCGCAGGGCACCCGACCTGCGCGAGCGCCGGCCACAGACGTGGCCTCGGCGGCTCCGATCAGACGGCTACTTCATCGCCTCGATGGTCTCGATGAGGGCCTGCGGTCCGCCAGGCAGATAGCCGGTCTTCCCCACCGTCTGCCCCTCGGGTGAGAGAATGAACAGCGTGGGGAACCCGGCGATGTTGAACCGCACCTGCAGCTCTGCGTTCTGCTTCTTCAGCGCATCGCTCTGGGCGATCTGTCGAGGGAAGTCGATCTTCACCAGAATGAGCTTGCGCGCGGCATACGCCTTGAACTCGGGCGTCTGGAACACCTCGGCATCGAGCTTCTTGCACCAGCCGCACCAGTCAGACCCCGTGAAGTCGAGCAGCATGCGCTTGCCCGTGCTGCGCGCCTGACTCGAAGCCGCGTTGAAGTCTTCGAGCCACACCGCCTCGCCCGCAGCGCTGTCACCTGCGCTGGTGCCCTGGGTCTGCGCGCCACTCGGCGCCTTAGCAGCCGTGGTCTGCCCCAGCGAGAACACCGCCTTCCCCCCTGAGAGGCCGTACTGCATCTGGGGCTCGAGACGGGTTAGATCGCGCCACCCCAGATAGGCGACCCCGTCGACTGTCACCAGACTCGTCACCTTGACATCCTTGCCGTCCCAGGTGACCACCGATTTCGACGCATCGACGCTGGCCTTGCGACCCAGCGCCGCAGCGATGGCCAGCACCGGGAAGACCCGATGGCGACCGCTCTCGAGAAAGCTCGCCCCCGTCACTGCCTTGCTGTTGACCGTGACCGTTCCACCCGGCTTCCAGGTGGGGGTCTCGGCAAGCACGCTTGCGGTCAGTGACGCGAAGACGAGCGCCGTGCAGAGAAGCGTTCGCATGTCGTGATCCTCCCGATGCTGATGCGGTTTGACGCGAGCGGCTACTTGATGGCGTCGAGGGTCTTGATGAGGGCCGACGGGCCGCCCGGCTCATAACCGGCATGACCGATCTGCTTGCCGTCCGGCGAGAGGATGATGAGCGTGGGATACCCCTCGATGTTGAACTGCTTCTGCAGCTCCTGGTTCTGCTTCTTCACGGCCGCAGACTGGGGGACGGAACGGGGAAAGTCGACCTTCACGAGAACGAGCTTGCTGGCCGCGTACTTCTTGAACTCAGGCGTGGCGAACACCTCGGCGTCGAGCTTCTTGCACCAGCCGCACCAGTCTGAACCGGTGAAGTCGAGGAGCACGCGCTTGTGCGACGCCTTGGCCTGGGCGAGGGCCGCCTTGTAGTCTTCGATCCAGCCATCTCCGCCCTTCGACGGGGCGGGCGCAGCATGCAGCGCCGAAGCGAGCATGAGCAGAGCAACGAATGAGTAGAGGATGCGACGCATGAAGAGATGACCTTTCTTGCTCGGGGTACGGGCTCGTGCGTGACCGCTCGGCGTCGCTCAGCGGTATCGAGGGCGCATCACTGCGCCCTCCGGGTGCTTCACAACGAGGAACAGTGGAATCGGCCTGGCCCGCGGGGAGGGTTCACGAAGAATCCTCTCCCCTCCT
Organism: Pseudomonadota bacterium; assembly: GCA_010028905.1. Taxonomy (NCBI): domain Bacteria; kingdom Pseudomonadati; phylum Pseudomonadota; species Pseudomonadota bacterium. The sequence continues at coordinate 6,366 of RGZZ01000118.1, forward strand.
CTGCTCGACGTCGAAACCGTGTTCAAAGTTTCGCAAGAGGAACCCCGGTCGCCTGTGCAGAATCTCGCGCCAAGGAGCATTCCCCCCCATGATTCCTTCGCAGCGCCCCCTCGGCACCTCTATCCCCCCCAGCAGCGCGACCGAAGCCTGGAGTCCCAGCTCTGACGTGGCCATCAGCCAGGCCATCTCGAAGTGGAAGCTCGACCAGGTGGGCTGGCGAGGCTTTGAGTCACTCCCCTGGGTGACGGCCCTGCACGAGAAGTATCCCGACGTGAAGCAGATCGCCAGCACCTGCAGCAGCCGAAACGAGCGCTACCGCGATGAGGTGACGACCCTCGTCGCCCACATCGATCGTCGTGACTTCGGCGATGTGAAGTCGTACTTCGTGGGAAAGCTGGCCCTCGAAGAGCTGTCTTGCCGCCGCAGCGGCGCGGGGGCGGGCATGTGCGACAAGCGCACCGCGTTCATGTCGATCTTCGAGATGCTCAAGCAGGGGCCGCCCGCGGCGACCTGAAGCCGTCCGGGTGACCCGCGTGCGGGGCTACCCCCCGGCCCGTGGCTTCTTGGCCGTTCCCGTGGTCATCGCGCTGCTCACGGTGTAGATGTGCTGCTGAATGATTCGCGCGTCTGTCGGCGAGATGTCGTCAAAGCGCAGCCCGACATCGTGAGCGCTCTGCCCAAGCGTCTTGCACCAGACCACTCGGCCGTTGACAATCACCTGAGGCAATGTACCCTGAGGAATGATGCGAACCTGGCATCTCCCCGCGTCATCCGGCCAGGTGGTTGACCGCATGCGAATCCCGTCTGGCGAGATCTCGATGGCAACAGCGTGCTGCCAGGGCTCGTCGTCAGCGATCCGAAACTCAACCCGCACCGCCTGGCGCAAGCGGAAGCGCAAACGGCGGGTCGCGTCGGAAGCCCCATCCTCAACGAGACTGGACAGCACCTCTTTCGTGTCACGGGTCGGCTCTGTGAAGTGGAGGCCAGCAACCCAGGCCCCCCCCCGCAGCTCGGTCTGCCACGGCACGGTGACCGATGCCTCGAGATAGTCGTCTTCGCCACCGGTTGCTTCAGCGCCCAGCTCGCGACGATGGATGCGAAGATTGAACGGCACCCCGACCGGCAGCGCCTCGCTGCTGTTGATGCGCCACCCGGTATCCGAGACATCGAGAAGACAGAGGTAGATGTCGGTACTCTCGTTGGTTCCGACAACCTCGGCTCGAATGGGAACCTCGACTGGAGCGCTCTTGCGCTCTGTGCGACGGCGCTCCAGGACATCGGCATCCGCTGAGGGGGTGTTATCGAACATATCAGGCATGGTACTTCGCCCCAATCACGTGTGTCTCTCAAGCGTGCTGAACCGGACGCAGATCGAATTTGACACAACTAGCCAGATTCCTCGAATTCACCTCGTTCAAGGTTTGAAACGCTGTTTCCCGCATTCTTTCAGCCCGCTCGGGTACCCTGGAGACACGGTTGCTTGCTGCAGGAGAAAACATGACAGTCCCCCCCATTCCCAAGTCTGTTCCTTCCCCTCTCCAGCGCGTGTCAACGTCTGATCCCATCGGCGCAAACACCGCCTCGCGCCTCTCCGCCGTCATGCCACACGATGTGAGTCCCGCGCTCGGCTCGCACGGGGAGCGCAAGAGTGACGGGGTGTCGCGTGTACTGCTCGATGCCTTCTGCCCCACCGAGGTCTACCGAACCACCACCCCCGATTACGTTCCCTCTCGACGCTGGGCCTTTGCCGAGCACGTCGCGGCAGGAACGGCAGCCTTTGCGTCCGGCGCCGCCATGGCCGGCGTGCTCGGCATCGACCCCGTCTGGGGAGGAGAAGCCATGGCCACCTTCGACATGCTTCGAGAGCAGGCCAAGGAATCCACCGCCATCTTCGCTTCTCGCCTGTCTCCCATGGCCGAGCGGAATCCCCGTGCCTGGCTTCTGGCCGGCACCATCGCGAGAGAGACGGGCCGCGTGGTGGAATCGATGTCTGCGGTGTGCCCCGACGCACTCCTGCCGCTGGCCCTGACCGGATCCGTGCTGGTAGGGGCAGGCAAGAGCGTCGACACCGCCGTGTCGGCGGGCATCGACGTTCGCCAGGCTAAAACAGACAATCTCGCCGAGGTATGCGCCAAGAACAGCAACCAGACCATGGTGGCCAAGACCGCGGGTGGATTGCTCGGCCTGGGCATTCATGCCGCCTTCGGTGCCGCCCTCGGCGCAGGCTTCGGCCCCGCCCTGTGCGCCTCGGCCGCCACCGCGGCGGTGCTGGCGTCGGCACGTTCGGTAAGCGCGCTGAACGAACATCCCGTGAACGAGGACGCCCTGCGTCGCATCACCGATGCCCTCGACCGTGGCAGACGAATGCCGGGACCGGATGCCGGCCACGTCTGGCGCGAGCTGACCACCCTCACCCACAACCAGCGCTATGTGGTGGGCCAGAGCATCGCCCCGCTGCTCAAGAGCCCCGACTGGTTCGAGAAGATCCGATCGATCCACGAAGGACGTGCCTATCTCCTCGACCTGCAGAAGGGTGAGCCCTACATCGTGATGCGCGAGGGCGCCACGGCAAGCGACCGCCTGCAGGCCGTGCTGCAAGCGGTCTACGTCGAGCGGCTGAAGAAGACGCCCGCGTTCGCGCGAATGCAAGGCACGAAAGCCCAGGAATGGCTCCTCGAGGAGAGCGCGCATCGGTCGGCGGGCGACATGTCAGTGCTCATCGACGAGATGGCGTCTGCGGGATGGAACGCCGACAAGCTCCGCTTCGCCGACAAGGGCGTGCGCGCGGTCTGGTAACCGCATACAGGTAGCCGCCCGCTGCGCGCGTCGAACCGAGGGTGAATTGTGGGCGTGCGCAGCAAGAGCCCCGGCAAAGCGAAGATTCTCGCTCACTTTGCCGTCACACGCAGCAGGAGGAACAGCCCTGCTCGGCAGAATCCCTGCGCCGCATGCTCACTGCAGAAAGAGAGAGCGCCCAGCGCCCCCGACAACGCGACGGCTCGCTGCTGCGCTATCCAGAAGATCGCATCCCGGTCGTCATCTTCTTCACGTTCTTCGCGGCCGACCTCATGGTCTGGGCCTTCTCGAAGACGTGGTGGTTCCCGGTTCTCTGGTGCGTGGCGGGGTTCATCCCGAAGGGCTGGGTCTGCTCGTGGAACCACAACCACCAGCACGTGAACATGTTCAAGAGCCCTTTCTTGAACCGCGTTCTCGAGCTCGGCTTCGCGCTGCAGACCGGCGTGACAACGAATGCCTGGCTGCTGCACCACGTACTGGGACACCACCTGAACTACCTCGAACCTCTCAAAGACGAGTCTGGCTGGATGAATCCGGACGGCACCTCGATGGGCATGTGGGAGTACACCTGGAAGAACACCCTGGCAGCCTATCCTCGCGTGTGGCAGGTGGGCGGAAAGCACCCCCAGCACCGGCGCGTGTTCTTCTGGGGCTTCGTCACCACCGCACTGGTGCTGATGGCGCTCATCGAGCGCCACCCCTACAACGCGATCTTTGTCTACGTGATTCCGATGTTCGTCTCGCTGGCGGGAACCATCTGGGTGACGTGGTTCCACCACGCCAACCTCCCCACCGACAACGCGATGGTCGCGAGCACGAACACCCTCGACCCGCTGTACAACTTCTTCACCGGAAACCTGGGCTACCACACCGCCCACCACTACCGCCAGGCCCTGCACTGGTCGAAGCTCCCCCAGCTGCACGCCGAGCTCGAAGGGCGCATCCCTGCGAGCACCTACCTCGAGGCGGGGTTCCCCATCAACTGGATGCGAAAGGTGCTCGGGCCGCACAAGCGCTGAGGCCTGCCGCGCGCGAAGTGGCCACAGCGGCACGCGGTGCCCCACGCCCCACTGCGACACGTTGCGACCTCCGAGATAGATGCTCGTGCGCTCAGCGAACCTCGACCTGCGTGCCTACGGGGATGATCTTGTGAAGCTCCCACGCGTCGTGGGGGAACATGCGCATGCACCCGTGAGACTGGGCCGACTTGCCAATGGAGCTCCACTCGTTCTGCGGAACGCCGTGGAAGAGGATGTCAGACTGACCGAGCCGCAGCGCTGCCGGGCCCAGGGGATTGTGGGGACCGGGCTTCACGACGTGCGCGTTCCTCGCCCAGGACGAGGCGGGAGGAAACCACGTGGGCTTCTCGCGCACCTGACCGATGGTGAACGTTCCCTTGGGTGTAGAGTTCCCCGCACGGCCGTTCGAGAAGGGATAGGTCTTGATGAGGCGATTGCTGCTGGCATCGCGCAGCTCGACCTGGTGCTTCGTGAGGTCGGCCTTGAGCACGACCTTCGAGGGAATTGCGCGATAGAAGGAAGGATCGTTCAGATCGACGGTCTGGCCCTTCTCCCAGAACGTTCGGTTCCACAGAACCCCGAACGTGGTATTGTCGACGCGACCGGTGGTAGGCAGATGGTTGGCTTGCTGAAAGCTTCGGACAGCCTGCTCGGTCTGCTCGTCGTACGCAGGGGTAACCTTCACCCCAGGCACCCACTTCGAAAGCGCGGACGTGAGACGCTCGACAACAGGTCCTTGACTGCCTCGCTGCAGCGGGTGCGCATGCAGGTCGACGTGATTCGTGGGGGTCTCTTGGCGGGTCGCGCGCTGGATGAGCGCGCCAACGAGGTCTGCTTTGTTGCGGCTCGTGAGCGCGGTCGACACCGAGGACGCTTCAGACGCTGGTGTGAAAGCCGACGCCGCCTGCACCGGCCCGGAGGTCACGGTTCCTGCCACGATTGCGCCGACAACCGCTGCGGTTCGCAACATCGTGATGGCGCTGAGACCGCCTCGCAGCGACTCGGGCGTCAGGTTGCCCGTCGTCGAGGCTCCGCTGAGACCGCTGCTCGATGTTGAATTCAGGCCAGCCTTACCCTCGCCTTCGAGACAGACGGTATCGTCACCGCGCGTTGGAGAGGTCGTTCCCTCTTCCCCGACACGCATGCGCAGTGCGCTTCCGGCCGAGTCGGATGGTTGAAACCATGGAGTAGCCAGTCTCGAGATGTTCACGGGAAATTCTCTCTCCTGTCGACACCAGCGTACCCCATTTGTCTGAACGAAGTCTCAAAGCCTCGTCTAGGCCTCAGTCGCCCCGCTCTGGCCTAAACCATCCAGCGAACGGCTTTTTCGCACTGCCGGGCGGCGGGCCGTCTTCGGTCAACACGGGCCCCGCTCAGGGGGCAGAATCCGTTCTGCGCTCAAAGCGAAGCGCGTCGGCCTCGCCAATGACGACCTCAGCCGTTGTGTAGACAGGACATCCCTCGACCAGATGCCCAC
>RGZZ01000119.1 GCA_010028905.1 Pseudomonadota bacterium
TCGCTGTACGACTCGCCGTGGGAGATGGCCTTCTGGAAGATGGCCGGGTTCGATGTCTCTCCACGCAGCCCGTCCTCGTCGATGAGCTTCTGCAGGCCCCCTTCGTTCATGAGATCGCGACTGAGATAGTCGAGCCAGACGCTCACTCCCTCGTTCTGGAGCAGGAGAAGCGGGTTGGTAGACATGGGCGGAGGCCTCCTCTGGGTGGTGTGGACGTGAGCACGCCGCTTCGACGGGAGCCGGCGCCAACTCCTGCGCGCTCAAGGCCGCACGCGGACGGCGACGTCAGTACTGACGGTCGGGGGCCCAGACCCGATGCACGATGCGCAGGAACGCCTCCGAAGCACGGGGGTCGAACTGCGTTCCCGCCCCCTCTCGGATGATGCGACAGGCCTCCTCGACGGGCAGCCCTTGGCGATACGGGCGATCGCTCACCATGGCGTCGAAGGCGTCGACCACGCAGACGATTCGGGCCGCCAGGGGGATGTGCTCGCCTGCGAGCCGATCGGGGTATCCCTCGCCGTCATAGCGCTCATGATGGTGGCGGGTCACGGGAATGGCGTGGTGCAGTGGCGGAACGGTCTCGAGAATCTCAGCCCCCCACACCGGATGACGCTCCATGACGGCACGCTCGGCTTTGTCGAGCGGGCCGGGCTTGTAGAGGATCTCTTCCGGCACCTGGATCTTTCCCAGATCGTGGAGTACCGCGTCTTGTGCAAGCACGTCGCCGCCGAGATACGCGGCCAGGGCGTCGCGCTGACGCGCCGAGCGGCGGGTGAGGAAGAAAGCCACCTCGCCGATGTCGCGATAGACGAGGCCGTCTTCCACCTCGCGATCGAGGGTCTCCGAGCGCTCGCCCATCTCCCGGGCCAGGGCGTGGGCCAGATCGACCAGACGGGTGCAGTGCTCATAGACATAGGCCCCGTGCGCCTTGAGCACGATGAGGAGCAGCTTGGCGGCGTCTTTTCTGTCGCGCTTCTCCTTGCGATGCGCCGCGTTGAGCAGGCCCTCCATCATGCTGGGCACGATGCCGTCGGCGAACCTGCGCGCATCGGCGGCCGATCCACCGGCCTCCGGGGAGGTCTCTGCCTGCGCGTCGGTGACATCCGGTCGTTCTCCCCGCCGCTCGCGCGCCGTGCGCCCCACGAGCTCTCGCGTCTTGCGCGCCAGCTGCGCCTGCATGAACACGCTCAGGGCGGCCCTGTCTGATGGCGTGGCGCGATCGGGAGGGGCTTCGCTCTCGCCGGTTGTATCCGCGCTCTCGGGTTCGTCGGGCAGGTCGACCTTCTGGTGCATCTCGGCGAGCACCTCGGCCGAAAGCCCCTGCTCCGCGCTCTGCTTGAGCACCGCTTCATCGTGCAGGGTCGAGAAGGGCGCGACGTCCGCGCTCTCTCCCGATCCTCGCGGGACGCGAACGGGGTCTGTAGACGGATTGAGGCCCGCCGAGGAACGCGAGGAGGAAGGGCCGCGAACACCACCACCGAGCGCGTCCATCACAAACCCGCCCGTCGTGAATCGACATCGGGGAACCGTGACCGACGCGATGAGCGCATCACCACACCAGAGCTCATTCGCTCTTCTCGCTCTTGCGCGAGGGCGGACCTTCCTTCAGGTCGGGAGGAAGGCTGAAGCCGTTCTCATCCGGCTCGGCGGCTGGCGGTGGCCCGTCGGCGCCCTTCGGTGGCGGAGCGCCACCCTGACGAGGCGCCGAAGTCGAGGATCCTGACCTGCCGCCCGCCTTTGAAGGCCTCGGTGCCGAGGGAGGCAGCTCGTTGGCCGGTTGCGTGGGATAGGTCTCGGTCACCGGTGGCGCGTCGTTCACCGACTGCTGCGTGGGCTCTGGCACCGCGGCGGGCGATTCGGCAGGAGGGCCGTCAGAAGGAGCGTCGAGGCTCTGACCGCGATCGACCGGACGGTCTGTCATCGGGGAATCTAGAGAGGGGGGTGCGGCCTCGGTGGTCGGCGCGGGCGCCGTGGAAGCCTCTGCGTTCGGCGCGATGTGCACGCGGATGCGCCCCGCTCCATATTTCACCGGATCGGAGCGAAACGCATTCAGGCAGTCGAGGCTGTCGAAGTAGATGCTCTTGCCCCCGAAATCGAGCACGGCGGGAGCCGTGGCCGGGTCGACCGCTTTTCGACACACCGGATCGAGAAGCAGCACCTTGGTGGCCGCCGCTGAAGGCGAGGGTGAGGCGTCGCCCCCCGCAAGGCGCGTGCCGCGGGCGAGCCCCATCTTGTACACAACGAACATGGCCCCGCCCACCAGCGCGAGCATGACCAGGGCCGCAACGGGCACCAGCCACGGCCGTGGAGGCGCAGCCTTCGACCGAGACCCTCCCACCGCCGTCGCCGACGTCGGGGGGACGGTCTCACGACCCGCCTGGATGGGGTGGCGACGCGTCTCCGGGTTGTAATCCTTCGGATCCATGGCCCCTATCATACGCGCCCGCCGCACCCCCGTCAACGTCGACCAGACGAGGAGGAACGCTGCCTTCGATGGAACTTCGACGCCATGAAGATCGACGACATCATCAAGAATCGCATCCCCCAGCTCGAACCCACCGACCGCGACACCGCCGACCTCGGGTTCCTGCGCGAGCGCCTGAAAGCCATCGGCTACACCTGGGACGGAGTCGCCGAGATGCTGGGAACCTCGCTTGTGAGCTTTGCCGAGTACCCTGGCTACGTGTGGCGCTGCCGCACGAGAGGAACCCCCCTGGCCCGCATGGTGATGCTCTGGCTGCTGGGCGAGCGCGTCGAACGCTCCGAGGTCGATGCGGTGCTCGGCGCCGATGGCACCGAGACCCTTCTGGCGCGACGCATCCTGCGCGCCGAAGGCGATCAGGTGTCATCGATGGTCGACCTGTACCCGTGCGAAGACGCGGTTGTCTTCACGGATCACGCCTTCGGCGTGGTCCGCTTCAAGAAGCACGTCTACGAGCTTGGCTCCGACAGCTACGCCATCGCGCGCATGACACCGCGCAAGAAGGTGGGCCAGGTGCTCGACCTGTGCACGGGGTCCGGCATCCACGCCATCATGGCCTCGCGTCACGCCGAACGCGCCACGGGCGTCGACATCAGCGACCGCGCCCTGGCCTTCTCACAGGTGAACGCGGCACTCAACGGGGCGAGAGAGAAGACCCGCTACCTGCAAGGCGATCTGTACGAAGCCGTGCCCGGCGAGACCTTCGATCTCGTCATCGCCAACCCCCCATGGATCGCCGCCCCCACCTCTGACATGGAGCTCTACCGCTGGGGCGGCGAGACCGGCGAGGTCATCACACGCAAGGTGGTAGACGGGCTTCCCACGCACCTGAACGTGGGCGGCACCCTGTCGATGTTCGTCATCTATCCCATCATCCGGGGCAAGGTGTACGTCGACCGCTTCCGGGAATGGCTCCCCTCGACAGGGTGGGGGGTCGCCATCGCTGAATCGCCCGACTGCTCGCTCGAGCAGTTCATCCGCCTGCATCTCGAGGCGCGAGAGGACTGGGGGCGCTACGTGCGCGAGTGCGGCGAGTGGATGGATGCCTACGCGCGCCACGACATCGAGCGCATGGGCATCGGCATGGCCTACGTGCGCCGCCTCCCAGAGGGGCGCCCGGGATGGGGCGCGGTGAAGAAGATGGCCATGCCCCCCTGCGACATGGCGCCCCACCTCGAGCGCTGGCTCGATGGGCTCGAGACCTACCTTGATCCGGCCTGGCAGCCCGACTGGGACACATGGGTTCCCCAGATCAGCGACTCAATCGCACGGGTCTGGCGCGAGACCCGCACCGGGCAGGGATGCGCCGAGTTTGCCAGCCCCTGGTGGGGCAGTCCGGTAGAGCTCACCCCCGACGAGATGGCGCTCATCGATCTCATGAGCGAAGGATGGACCGCCGCCCAGCTCGCCGCGCGATGGAGCCGAGGAGCAGAGCCGAGAGCCGAGGTGCGCGCGCTGCTGGCATCGCTGGGGAGCAAGGAGCTCCTTTGAGCGGCGCTCGCGCCCGAGCCGCAAGACAGCTCCCCGATCTGCTCACCGACGTCTTGCGCGATGTATCGCGCGCCTTCTACCTCACGATGCGCGTTCTCCCCGCGGGGGTGAGGGAGCCCGTCAGCGTCGCGTACCTGCTGGCCCGCGCCGCCGATACCATCGCCGATACGGCCGCCGTCTCGCCCGAGGCGCGCCTGCGGCTGCTGCTCGCGTTTCGCGATATGGTGAACCACGGCCCTGCGTCGGCGGGCCTTGCCGCGCTCTCTGACGCCCTCGCGCACGGCGTGGGCGCAGACAGTGCCGGCGAGGGCGTGCTCATGCGACGGGTGCCCGACGTGTTCGCGCTGCACGCAGGCCTTCCCGCACCCGATCGCGCCCTCGTGAGCCAGGTGGTGACGACCCTCACCACCGGCATGGAGCGCGATCTGAGCACCTTCCCCCCGGAAGGCGGTGGAACGATCGGTTGCCTGCCCGACGCCGCGGCCCTTGACCGCTACACCTGGGAGGTGGCCGGCTGCGTGGGCGATTTCTGGACCCGCGTCACCGCGGCCCACACCCCTGCCCTGCGCGCGTGGGACGTGGAGCGCATGTCTGCCGTGGGGCAGCGCTTCGGACAGGGGCTGCAGCTGGTGAACGTGCTGCGCGACATGCCCCGCGACCTGGCCAACGGCCGCTGCTACCTGCCGGCCGACGAGCTGGCCGCCATCGGACTTGCGCCGGCAGACCTCACCGATCTGCGAAACACCGAGGCGGCGCGCCCGATCATCGCGCGCTGGACCGCCCGCGCCCGCAACCATCTCGTGGAAGCGCAGCGCTACGTGCTCGCCATACCGCGAACGTGTGTGCGCCTGCGCCTGGCGGCGCTCTGGCCCGTGCTCATCGGCCTCGAGACCCTGCGCGCCTGCGAGGACGCCGACGCCTGGCTCGACCCCGCGCGGCGGGTGAAGGTGTCGCGGGGGTTCATCTACCGCATGATAGCGATGTCGCTCCCCGCGTCGCTGTCGAACGCCGCGCTGACGAAGTGGTTTCAGGCGCTGGGCGGGGGCACCGGGGGAACCACATCGTCGAGGGCGGCCCAGGCCTCCTCGCGCAGCCGTAGCGAATCAAGGAACTTGTTGTAGCTGTATGTCCAGGTGTAGGCGGGAACCCGATCGGTGAGGGGCCAGCCCATCTGCGCGAATTCGATGCACGAGGCGGGCAGCCAGCGAACCGCCTTCTCGAGTGTCGATCGCACCCGGTCAGACTCTCCCACCGACACGCGCATGCTTGCGCGAACCGCGCGCACGAAGTCTTTTGCCAATGCGTCATCCCAGGGAAACGTGCATGCATTGAGCAACGAAAGCGCAGGATGACCATCGCGGAGCGGTGGGCGTAGAGCCTCTCTCGCCAGGGCAGCGCGCCGCTGTGGCGGCAAGAGGCTGAGAACAGACTCCTCAAGAAGCGGGAATACAGTCAGCGTACCGCTCAAGTACCCGGCGTCGACGGCGGCGTCGACCAGTGCCCCTGCCATCTCGGCGTCGCCGTGCAGCACCGCCGCACTGCGCAGGCCGTTGAGCAGCAAGCGGGCGTGCTCGCTGCCCGCCGCCAGATCGACGAGACCCCGTGGCGAGCAGCCGAAGCGACGCACATGATGCGACGGCGGCACCACCGAGAGCATCTGCAGCAGCAAACCAGCGCGCTCGCCAACGCCTGTCTGCGCATTGGACGTCCCTACCTCCATTCCGTCTCGTGTCATGGCCTCGTCACACGTGGCCGGCAACGTCACGAGAAGTGCCTCTTTCGCCTTCAGGTGCGCAGGTAGACGAGATGACGAATCAACCCCAACAGCAAGAAGGGCCTCGAGGCGGTGTGCCATGCGAGTCACAAGACGAGAGCGCGGAAGACGAGCGAGTAGTTCGGCAACCGCCTCACGCTCACTCGAATGTCGGGTGTCGAGAGCCTGCTCGAGAAAGGGCTCGTCATCGTCGTTGAGATTGATATCCATCTCTTCGAGAAACGCAATGCGCGCCTCGGCCCCCTCTTTCGACCAGGTGCTCTCGAGCAATGCCCGTGCGCGCCCCGGGTCGACACCACGTAGCCGGGATAGAACCGCTGTGCGCTGCTCGCGCCGTCCCACGCGCCAGATCGTCTCCGCATCGACATCCTCGTCTCGAGGCGGTGCCGCCCACGACCACTCGGGGTTCTGCAGGGCGAGCCAGCGACCCCGATGCCCCAGCACGCGCACGATGGCCGCGCAAAGTGCGTCGTTCCTGGCGCCCAGATCGAGCAGCTGGGTGAGCACGCCGAAGTGGGCCACGCATCCGCGCGCCGCGACAGCCTCGAGCCAAGACGCAAACAACATCGGCGAGTATCTCGCGAGCCGCGCCACCATCGTGCTCGCTTTCCGGCTGAGCATCGGCTGTGATTCAGCGGGGGCGATGCGCGGTTGAGCTGTCGTCGAACGTCGCGGCACGGGGCGCCCGGCCCGACGGGCCTGCCAGAGAAGCCCGGCCGCGCTGAGCAGGGCGTTCTCCGGAGTGCGATCGGCCGAGACAGCGGCCAGCAGCGTTTCGAGCGAACGGGGATCAGAGGTGGCGTCAACCGTGGGCAGCGCCGCGCGCTCAGCTCCGAGCAGCGCCACCCGGAGCACCTCGTCCCAACCGACGGTGCTCACGCCTGCCCCTCGCTGTGCGCATGTACGGCGTGCAGACGCTCGCCATCCCACTCGCCCATCAACGCACACGGCCCCCCTCCGAAACAGGCCAGAATGGTGAATGCCTGCGATTCATCGATCTCGAGAGACGCTTCGCCCCCCTCGTGGTCGGTGACGGTGAAGCCCGCGTCACCGCGCTCCACGCGCACCCCGCCCACGTAGACCGGGACCCCCCACAGCCATGGCTGATGCGCCAGGGCATCTACAAACCGCGCGTGTGCTGCTCGCAGCGATCGCAGCGAAGCGGGGGCCACCTCCATGAGGCGCTGCCCCCGGGATCGCACCTCGGCGCGCAGCGGCCACGCGCTCGGGTAGAAGCAGAGATCGGCCGCATAGGCGTTGCCCGTCTGCAACGTCTTGTCGAAGCCCGCCGATTGTGCAGCCGAAGCGTCGTGCGCATACGCCGACTGCAAGATGAGCGCGTAGCGGTCGGTGGCGCGGCCTCGCAACCAGGTGCGCATGGTGACCACGCGCTGCTCGTCGTTGTAGGTCTCCTGGCTGCCGAGCACATCCCACACGTCTTCGACCGAGGGCTGCGCAAAGGCGTCGTCTTTGCGCTGCGACACCCCGAGAAGCGCGGCCACGTCGCATACAAGCGCGGGGTCGAGATCGTCTCGGCGCCGCCACGCCTCGAGCAGCAGGTGCAGGCGACCCATGCGCGCCAGCGTGCGCTCCTGCCACCCTGCGGTCGCCGGCACGTCGACCAGCCCCTTCACCGCGCGGGCCAGCCCCTTCGCCTTGGCGTCGACCAGGCGCCGCGCCATGGCCTCGATGTCTGTGGTGCGACCAGGCAGGCCGGCGATGCCCGTTCTCACCTGATCGGTGAGCCAGCGATCGAGCTCGGCCACGCCGCGATCGATCTCTTCAAAGCGACGCTCGACGCGCGCCGTCGATGGTGAGGCCGCGCTCTTCACCGTGGGCGATGGGGCGTCGTCTATGGCCAGCAAGACCCCAACCCACGCGGGGGGCGGCGCCTCGATCAGGCTGCCCGGCTGATCGATGGCGATGAGATGCAGGGCGAGGGCGTGCTTGCACGGCTGGGTGGGCGTGGGGCAGGTGCAGCGGTAGCGCGGGCCGCTGAGGTCGACCAGCACCTGGTAGAGCCCCGTGCCATGAAAACGGGCCCACACCTGGTCGCCCGCACGCTCGAGCAGCATCCAGCTGCCGTTGTCCGGCCGCGAGATCTCGATGGCCCGTCGAAGCAGCGCGCGGTCGGCGATGGTGTCGCGCACGTCAGCCCCCATCGACGTCTTCATTCTGCCACGGGTCTATGGCCAACGGCTGCGGAGGGCGCGCGGTCACGATCTGTCGGGCGGCCGCCCACGCGAACAGATCGTGGCGCTCGAGGGCCGCTGCCATGAGATCGGGGAAGTGATCCGGCGTGCACGCAAAGCAGGCGATGCCGAACGACGCCAGGGTCGACGCGGTATGGTGATCGTACGCAGGCGCGCCGTCATCGCTGAGGGCGAGCAGCACGACGATGGTGACGCCCGCCTCGTGCAGCGCGGCGAAGCGCCGCAGCATCTGATCGCGCCGTCCGCCTTCCACCAGGTCGGTGACCACCACCATCACGGTCTGACGCGGCCGCGTCACGAGGGTCTCGCAGTACGCCACGGCGCGGTTGATGTCGGTACCGCCGCCCAGCTGCACGCCGAACAGCACATCGACCGGATCGGCGCAGTGCTCGGTGAGATCGACCACCTCGGTGTTGAACGCCACCACGCGGGTGCTCACCGATGGCAAGGACGCCAGCACCGCCCCGAACACGCCGGCGTAGACCACCGAAGACGCCATCGACGCGCTCTGATCGATGGCGAGCACCACGTCACGCAGGCGTGAGAGCTGACGCCCGTAGCCGATGCGGCGATGCGGCACCACGGTGCGATGCTCAGGCAGATAGTGGCGAAGGTTGGCGCGGATGGTGGCGTTCCAGTCGATCTCGCCCGGGCGTGGGCGCTGCGTTCGCATCGAGCGACGCAACGCGCCGCGCACCGCCTGCGCGGTGGGCAGCTTCACCCGTCGCAAGATGTCGTCGACCACGCGGCGCACCAGGGTGCGCGCGCGCTCACGCGCCTCGTCGGGCAGCGCTGAAGCCAGGCTGATGAGATCGGCGGCCAGGCGCACGTCGGCCGCCACCACATCGCTCAGCTCCGGCTCGAGCAGCATCTGCTTCAGATCGAGACGCTCGAGGGCGTCGCGCTGCATGATGGTCACCACGCTCGAGGGGAACAGCCGTCGCACCTCGCCCAGCCAGCGCGCCACCCGAGGCGCGCTGCCTCCCAGGCCTCCACGGCGAGGGAGACCAGCACCCTCGTAGAGCTGGTCGAGCACCGTGTCGATGCGCGCGGCGTCACCGGAGAGGCTCGCCTCGGTGCCGTCGGCCTCACCACCTCCCAGCACCAGGCGCCAACGCTCGAGGCGTTCATCGGTCATGAAGCCACCCCCAGCACCTTCCCCAGAATGGGAAGAACATGCGCCACCGCAGCCCCATCGAGCGCATCAGCGGCACGCTGCGATTTCGCGGTCGCTCCGCGCCGCGCCAGCTCACCCATGGCGCGGCGCTCGGCCGTCGAGAACGTGCTGAAGGTTCGCCGCAGCAGCGGCAGAACCGACATGAACGACGAGGCCTGCAGGCCCGCGAGCCAGTCGTCAATGACCCGCCACAGGCGATCATCGTAGATGAGCAGGGCGCCGCTGTCTCTGAGAAACCCCTCGACCCAGGCGGCCGCTGACGCGGGCTCAGACGCCGGCGAGAGCGCCAGGGCCATGCGCGTCTCGACCGCCGCGGCCGATTCGACCTGGGCCTCGAGCAAGATGCGCGCGACCCGCCCCGCCACGAGGCCGTGGAGCCCGTGCACCGCGAGCACGTGGAGCAGCATCGACTCGATCTGGGTGCGCAGCACGCCTGCGTCGGTGTTGCGCACATCGCCGTAGACGAGGGGGACCATCTCGACCAAAGCGTCCATGAGCGCGCCCACATCGATGGCCGTCGCGGCCTCGTCTTGCAGACGGCGGGCCACGTGCGCGCTTGCGCGAGGCAGGTCGGCGGGTCGGCACGACTTGAGCAGCGCCACGAGGGTGCGCAGGTCGGGCGCCTCATCGGCCTGCTCGCGAACCACCGACGAGGCCGCATCGAAGATGGTGGCCCCATGGCGCCCCATCACGATGAGCGACACCTCGAGCTCAGGGCGCCACTGCAGGCTCCAGCCCTCTGCCCACGTGCCGGCCACATCGAGACTGCGATCACGTAGCCGCCCCCACGGCACACCCAGCAGCAAGAGGCGATGGAGCAGGGCGCTGATCTGCAGGTCACGGCTGCTCGTGCGCAAGCCGTTCGCCTTCGTCACGTAGGCTGCCTCGCGCAGATCGAGGCGCTTGTGCTCGAGCTCAGCCGAGCGCTTCAGGCGCAGCCCTTTCAACGTAGCCTCGAAGTCGCGCTGCAACGGCGTCTTCGGCACCCCAGAAGGCACGCATCCGAGTCCGTTTCCGACAGTGAGCCGCTGCTCGATGAGCTGCATGGGCAGCGCCTGACCCATGCAGAGAACGGCGCACGCGGCCTCGTTCATCTCGTCGAGCCCCGGCAGCGCGCGACCGCGCATGGCGGCGAGGGCATCGGCCAGACGCACGGCATCGATGAGCTGGGCCGACGACGTCTCGAGCCCCTCCTCGCGCAGCAGGCGGGCCACGCGCACCAACCACCCCTCCGACACGCGCAGCGTGTCTGGCCCCTCGGCGGTCGCCTCCCAGAGATGCCCATACCAGCCGGGAGAGTCGACCCCCGCGGCATACCCGCTGCCAGCGGCCAGTCGCTCGTCGGTCCAGGGGATCCACGTGCACTCGATCTTGATGGGGCGCGGAAGCGTCGCCAGCAGCGCCTTGTCGGCCTTGGCCGCCTGCGCGGCCCGCGCGCAGCGACCTTCCGGCCCGATGTCGACGGCAAGGGCGGGCGCATGCCACGCGCCACAGACGAAGGCGACACGTTCGTACCCCTTCTTCACCGCGGCCCGCAGCTCGGTGCGCATGCACGCCTCCCGGGCGCGCTCGCGCAGGCTCATGGGCCCGTCGCCAGCCTCACGGGCGGCTTGCATGGCCTCGAGAACCGCCGCAAAGATCCCGGCATCGCCCCCGTCATGAGCGCCGCGACGCCCCTCCACCAGCTGCTCCCACCAGCGCTCGACATCATCGTAGCCCGCGGCGCGGGCAAGCGCCGCCAAAGGGTCATGGGGCGATGCGGGTTCGGCAAGCTCATCGTCAGGCGACGCGTCTTCGAGCGCCATCGACGCGCCCACCCCCAGATCGGCGAACCGCACCGCCACGCCCCGTCGCAGCGCCCAGTCGAGGGCCTGCCACTCCGGCGAGAACACGGCGAAAGGGTAGTAGACCGCGCGGCGCGGACTGTCGTGCGCATAGGCGAGCAGCGCCACCGGCGGCGCCATCTCCGAATCGGTGACGTAGGCCAGTGCCCCCTGGGCGTCAGACGGCCCTTCGACCAGCACGCAGTCCGGGGCAAAGGCATCGAGCGCCGCGCGCAGGCTGCGCGCCGACCCCGGCCCGTGGTGGCGGACGCCAAAGACCTGAACCTGCGTCAAAGCACCTCGCGACAGGCACGGTACAGGTCATCCCACCCATCGCGCTCCTTCACCACGGCCTCGAGGTACTCGGTGAAGACCACCCTGTCGGCCACCGGATCTTTGACCACCGCGCCCACGAGTCCGCTGGCCACCTCGTCTGCGGTCATCCGGCCATCGCCGAAGTGCGTCGCCAGCGCGAGGCCGCTCGTGACGACCGAGATGGCCTCGGCCGTGCTCAGGGTGCTGGTGGGCGACTTGAGCTTCGTCTTGCCATCGGCGCTGCGACCCTCGCGCAGCTCGCGGAAGATGGTCACCACGCGACGGATCTCAGACAGCGCCGAGGCCTCGACGGGCAGCTCAAGGGCGCGACCGATGTCGTCGACCCGACGGCGCACGATG
>RGZZ01000120.1 GCA_010028905.1 Pseudomonadota bacterium
TCTCCGCGCTCATCGCCGCGCTCGCCAAACAGACGGTGCCGAACCGAACGAAGCGCGCCGAGGTTCGCGCCGCGGCGGCGCTCGCGCTGCCCAAGCTGGCCGATCGCGACCATCGCGACAAGATCAAGGTGGCGCTCGAGAAGGCCGTCAAAGATCCGAGCCCCATCGTCTCCACGAGTGCGCGCCGCGCCATCGACCTGCTCGAGTCCTATTCCAAGACGCTCAAGGCGGGTGTCTCCACCTTTGGCCAAGAAGACCCGGACTTCTGAGCCGAAGCGGCGCCGCTCGCGAGCGCTTCGCCTGAAGCTCGATCCGAGCGACGCTTCCGCCTTCCAGGAGGTGCTCACCCGCGTGGTGCACGAGGCCGGAGGAGCGGGCGGCTTTCTCGCGACGTGGGATGAGGCACACCCGGAGCGGGGCGCGCTCATGTCGAGCTACAACATCGACCCCCAGGCCGAGCAGGCCCTGGGCCGGTTCTTCCGCGACCTCCCCGCGCCTCCGCGCGTGCTCGATGACGGTCTGCTCGAGCGGCTGCGCGACGATACATCGTTGCGCGCCTCCATCGGCGATCTCGAGGTGTTGGCGATTCCGGTGAGGGTGCACGACCGCTCCCTGGGCTTTGTGTGCCTGCTGCATCCCTCGAACGCGGCGCGCCTGCTCGAGAAGACGCCGGGGGTCTACAACTTCCGCTTCGACGAGGTCGAGGTGGTGGTCAGCAATGCCCGGCTGCTTCAGCGGCTGCTGGCTGAGCGCGCCTGGCTTGAGGCGATGGTGAGCCAGAGCGCGAACGGGGTCGCCCTTGTCGACGCCGAGGGTCGCGTACTCGGCTTCAACCCCGCCATGGAGCGCCTCAGCGGCTGGACGTTGGATGAGGCCATCGGACGTCCCGCGAGCGAGGTCTTCCCCCTTCGTCTAGAGGCATCGACCTACGCCATGGCCCTGGTGGTGGCTGACACGGCCCCCGTGTTGCAACCGTCCGAGGTCACGCGCGAGGGGATGCTCGAGAGTCGAGCAGGCGAGGCAATCGACGTCGAGGCCACCTTCACCACCCTCCGCGATGATGCGCGTCGTCCCCTCGGATGGGCGCTCACGCTGCGTGATGTGCGCGAGCGCAAAGCCAAGGAGCGCCTCGAGCGCATCTTTCTGTCCGGTGTGAGCCATGAGCTGCAGACGCCGGTTGCCGTGATCAAGGGGTTCAGCGGTCTTCTCTGTGACCCCGAGGTCGGTCTCACGCCGGATCAGGTGCGCGAGAAGGCCGCCATGATTCACGAGGAGAGCTGTCGACTCGAGCGCATGGTGGGCCAGCTGCTGTTCGCCACCCGATTGCAGGCGGGTGGCGTTGAGCTGAGGCGCGAGACAGCGTCGATGGGGGCGCTCCTCGAGCGCGTGGCCCGTCGTCTCGAAGGCCGCGCGCGAGAGATGGGGGCCGAGATCGAGGTCACGCTGCCGGTAGAGTCGGTCACGCTTGAGATCGACGTCGACAAGATCGAGCAGGTCGTGACGAATCTCGTCGAGAACGCCATCAAGTACGGCGTCGCTGATCGCAGGCCCCACGTGACCGTCTCGCTCGTGCAGCGCGCTTCTGAGATCGAGGTCAGCGTGTCCGATGAGGGCCCCGGGGTCTCGTCAGACGAGCGCGACCGGATCTTCCACGTGTTCGAACGAGGTCGAGGCGCAACCCGCGCCAATGGCTCTGGCCTCGGTCTGTTCATCTGCAAGTCCATCGTGGAGGCCCACGGTGGTCGCATCTCCGTCGATGGCGCCCGCGGTGGCGGGGCCCGCTTCTGGTTCACGCTCCCTCGGTGCGGGTGACGAGCGAGCAAGTGAGAGAGGACTCATGAACAACGATTTCACGGGGCGCAGAATCCTCGTCATCGAGGACGAGCCCCATATGCGTGACTTGATCGAGACGGCGCTCGCGTCGTCCGGCTTTGTGGTGAGCGCGGCCGCGACGGGAGACGAGGGGCTGCGCAAGGTTCGCGCCGAGGGGCCGGACGCCGTGATCCTCGACGTGAACCTGCCCGATCTCAGCGGATACGATGTGCTCGGTGAGATCAGAAAGGGCACCGCTGTTCCCGTGGTGATGCTCACCGTGCAGAACAGCGAGACCGATCGCGTTCGCGGCCTCGAGCTCGGGGCCGATGACTACATGGGCAAGCCGTTCGGTCACCGTGAGCTCATCAGCCGGATCAAGGCGGTCTTGCGCCGCACCGAGGCGCCGGCCCCGCTCCCACGCGACGTGGTGACCGTCGACGACGAGCTGCTGGTCGACGTCGACAACCGCCACGCCGTGGTGCGGGGGGAGACCGTCAAGTTCCGCCCCACCGAGTTCAAGCTGCTGGTGCAGCTCATGCGTCAGCCTGGGCGCATCCAGACTCACGATGGGCTTCTCTCCCGCGTCTGGGGGCCAGAGTATCGCGATGACACGCAGCTGCTCCGGCTCTACATCAACTACCTGCGCAAGAAGCTCGAGCGCGATCCGGCGCATCCGCGGTACATCTTCAACGAGCGGGGCATCGGCTATCGCTTCGTCGACTATCGCGCGGCGGGCGCGCGGTCGCTGGAGGCCTGAGATGGCGCGTTCTCGTCTTGCCGTCGCACTCTTCGCCGTGCTGCTCTGGGCGGGCGTCTCCGCGCCCCTCGCCGTGGGCGCGCCCGCGGCTGGGGCTGTGCGTGGCGTGACCGTGGTGACGTGGTCTGACATCCACTACGGGAACGAGGACTATGCGGCCGACGCATGGCGTCAGGCCTACAGAGAGGGGCGCGCCCTGCGCTCCGATGTCTACGTGGTGAGCGGTGACCTCACCGACAACAAGTGTTCGCGCGAGGCGTTCACCGCACGACTCGACGCGTTCCTCCCCGCGTTTCGCGCCCAGCTCGACGCCCTGAACGCGCCGGTCATCCTCGCGCTGGGGAACAACGACATCGCCATCAACTATCAGACCGACCCGGAGGCCCTGGCCCTCACCCTCTCCGCGTGGAGGAAGCGGCTCGGTCCGCACGTCTATCTCGACGCGCTGGGGAATGGTGTCCACCCTCGCGCGGTCAGGGGCATGACCTGGATCACCGTGAACTCCCAGATCTTCTCCCGGTTGAACGAGTACGACGGTCGCGAGGCGCAGGCCCGCGCGACCTTCGCCTGGCTGTCATCGGCCCTGCGCCGCGTGCCGCGCGCCCAGACCGCCGTTCTGGTGATGCACATCCCCCCCACGTCTGACTTCTTCGACGGGAAGGCCTCGTGGAACGAGGCCGACCTGCGACGTCTCTCCGATGTCATCGACGCGCATGCGGGGAAGCTGATCATTCTTGCAGCCCACTACCATCGCAACGAGATCCACGCGCTCACCACACGGCGCGGCAAGACCGTTCCGGTGCTGCTCGCGGGCTCGGTCTCGTGCAAGTACGACAGCCGACCCAACTGGCGCAGCAGCGTCTGGCAGCTGGGCGCAGACGGAACAGTGCGACGGTTCGACTGGATCAACCGTTATCCGGGCCATCCGGAGTGGAGCGAGAGCTGGGTCCTGCCGTCGCCCTTCTCAGCTACGACCTATGCGGCGCTGGTGACCCGCCTGCGTCAGGACCTGGCGTTCTACCTGCGCTACGCGGAGAACCTGTGCGCTCACAACCCGGAGTGGGAGCAGTGGTGCGGTGGCGCCGAGAAGCGCGAGAAGCTGGCCGCTCTGGTGCGCTGCATGCTGTTCCCGGCCCAGGACAGCGACACGTCTTCTCCCGCGCTTGGCAACCATCGATGACACCACCCACGACGCACGGCCCCGCGCGCTCCGACGGGCCTTCGCCCTGGGTGCTGGCGCTCTTGCTGCTGGGCGGGATGGCAGTGATGCTCGTGTTCCTCTACTACGGCGTGGGACCGGGCAGCGGAAGGCCTCCGGCGCCCGCGCCTTCCTCCTCCTCTGAGGCTTTGAAGGCCCCCACCCCCACGCCCGAGTCGTCGGCGTCGACAGACGCGAGCGGGCTCGGAGATCGGGTCGAACACGAGCCCGACGCTCCCGCGTCGGGGGCGCCTGTCGACGTCGAGGCATTGCCGTCTGGCGCGCCCACGGCCTCCACAGCGCGCTAGCATCTCGGGGCGTTCACGAAGCCTCGCCATGTGACGACAGGTTTACAAGGATTTCATTGTGGTTCAAGGCACGGTCTGCTACACTCATCGTCGACTGTCGGAAGTCGTTTTCGAGGTGGGCGCGGCACGCGCCGGCCCGTCGGCAGAAGGAAGGGGTCATTCTCACCCATGCGTTTGCTCACAACATTGCGTCGTCTCCTGGTTGCTCTCGCAGCGCTGCTCGGACTGGGCTTCGGGCTCGTCGGCTGCGGCGGAGGTGGAGGGTCGAGTGTCGGCATGCCGGCCATGCCGTCGGTGTCCATCCCGTCGGTCTCCACGACCGACACAACCCCTCCCGCGAACACGAACACGGGGGGACCCGCGGTGGTGAACGGGGGCACGGCCTCGGCGCTGAATCCGGGCACAACCCCGTCGCTGCCCAGCCTGCCGCCTCCCCGATCCGCCAAGAAAGCGGCCAGCGGCGCAAAGACCTCGCCGAACGCCAGCTCGGTGACCATCAGCCTCGCGCCCGGATGGAGCCTTATCAGCTTTCCCTTCGGTCACCTGCAGTCGGCGAGCGGGTTCACCTATCAGCTCTACACCTTCGCGCAGGGCACGTTCATCGCTGTCGACCCGCAGGTCAGCCCCGCGAGCGTGGACACGCGCTACGCCTACCTGGCGTACACCGACACGTCGGAGACCGTCACCGTGACGGGTACCGCCAATGACGGCAGCGTCACCTCGGTGCCCCTGGTGCAGGGCTGGAACCTGCTTGGCTGCCCGTCTGCGCTGCCTCTCTCGTGGTCGAACATGTCGGCCACGCGGCTGCACATCAACCGCGTCATCGAAGAGGTCGCGACCTTCAACCTCAACCCGAGCGACACGTGGCTCTATCAGCAGGCCTTCCAGATCAGCGGCTCGGTGGTCTCTGTCACCGACATCCTCGCGCCGCAGGCGGCCATCTCTCCGCAGGGCGGCTACTGGATGTTCGTCTGGCAGGACGCCACCCTCAATCTCAACGTGACCGCGCCCGCGACGCATCCTGCGATAGCCTCGCTTTCGACGGCCACCCTCACGGCGGGCCAGCCCCTGACCATCAGCGGCAGCGGCTTCGGCTCGGCCGCCAGCGGGTCTGTGACCCTCGGTGGTCTTTCGGTGTCTGACAACGCCGTCACATCGTGGAGCGACACGAGCATCCAGCTCACCATCCCTCCTGGGGTCTCCTCCGGGAACGTGGTGGTGTTCGCGGGGTCGTATCCCAGCAATCGTGTGGCCGAGACCTCGGCAGGCGGGCCGAGCACGGGCACGGCCACCCTCACAGGGCTCGTGCAGAGCAGTGCCGGAGCCCCGCTCAGCGGCGCGCAGATCTTCGTCGACAGCGGTCAGATGGGCGTGTCGGCTTCCGACGGGACGTTCACCGTGACCGACATCCCCGCCGGTGAGCACCTCGTCCTCTACACCCGTCTCGGCTACAACGTGGGCAGCGGCATCACCACCTTCGCGTCCGGAGAGACGAAGAGCGTGCTGGTCTCCTTGTCTACGCATAGCGGCGGCGGGGGTGGAACCTCGACGTCGGGCACCTTGTACGTGAACGCGTATCCCTGGAGCAGCGGAGGCGTCTCGTGGTATCCCTCGCGCATCGAGGTTGACGCCTACGACGGTTCGAAGTACTGGTACAACACTTGGGGCAGCAACATCGGCGAGGTGACGCTCACGTGCTCGAGTGCCACGGTGGGCGCCTACTACACCGTCTACATCACCTTCACCAATCCGAACACGGGAGACACGGTGACGGGAACCTGGTCGGTGCAGCTCGCGACGTCATCGCAGACCGTCACGCACTACGGCCCCTACTCGAAGCGATAGTGCCTCCGGTGACGGCGCGGTCCGGTCGCCCAGCATGAGCCTCATGCTGCGGCGGCCGGCCGCGCTGCGACATCGGGGCGCGCCACGCGACGACGCCGGGGAGCGCTGACCGTTGGCGGAGCGAGCAGAGAGGGCGAGATCGATGGGCGCTCTGGCGGCGGCGGCGATCGTGGTGGCGGGGTGCGTCGGCGGCCTCGTCTGGTTTCTCTGCGTCATGCCCGGGCCCCGGACCAGAGAGGGCAGCGGCGCACCCACCTCCGACGAGCGGGCGTTGGCTGAGCGCCTGCGCCGTCACGTCGCGCATCTGGCGGCGAGCCCTCGACCGGCCACAGATGTGTCTGCGCAGGCGCGGGCGCTTGCGTACATCGAGGCACAGCTCTCCGACGCGGGGGTCGGCGTGAAGCGCCAGCGCACCGTGGCCGACGGTAGTGGCCTTCCCAACCTCGTGGTGCGACGTGATGGCACGCGCGCCGATCTCCCAGCCATCGTTGTGGGGGCGCACTACGACAGCGTGGAGGGCTCGCCGGGCGCGGATGACAATGCCTCGGGCGTGGCCGCCCTCATCGAGCTGGCGCGTCTCACCGCCGATGTGCGGCCGGCCCGCAGCATTGTCTTCGCGTTCTTCTCGGAAGAGGAGGTCGACATGCGCGGCAGCCGTTTCCTGGCGGCAGATCTGCGCGCAGGGGGCGTGGCGGTGGAGGCCATGCTCTCGCTCGAGATGCTCGGCTTCTACTGTGACGCGCCAGAGAGCCAGCGCTACCCCGTGTCGATGCTGTCGTGGATCTATCCGAGTCGGGGCGACTTTGTGGCGTTCCTGGGGAACCTGCGCTCGCGCCGCCTGACCCGCACGTGCGTCGAGGCCTTCCGCCGGACGGTGGCGTTCCCGTGTGAAGGCCTCGCCGCGCCAGACGCGCTGCGCGACGTCTTCCGATCGGACAATGCGTCGTTCTGGGCGGAAGGGTTCCCAGCGGTCATGGTCACCGATACATCGAACTTCCGTAACCCGCACTACCACAAGGCCAGCGACGTGCCCGACACCCTCGCCTACGATCGCCTGGCGCGCGTGGTTCTGGGCTTGCGCGGGGTACTCGATCGACTCGTCGTGCCGTGAGCGTGACGCGGAAGGGGCCTTGGCGACCGGCGAGAAGCACGTCGCGATGACGGTCATCGAACGCTTTGCAGACGGCCTCGAGAACGTGCTCTCCCGCAGCGGCGGATGGGTGCGTGAGCCCTGCGACCTTGCGCCCAGCTCTCCGGAGGCCATCGTGTTCAGCCACAGCCGGCGTGTGGGGCTGCTGCTGCTGTCGGGAGACGAGCTGTCGGCTGCGATGCTCAAATCCGACATCGAGCACATCACGCGTCTGGCCCGACCCACCACCGGGCCCGGCCGGCGCTCGGCGGTTCCCTGGGCGCAGCTCATCCTGCTGCTCGTCTACTGTCGCGGCGTCTCTCCGCAGATGCGCAGGTTCCTCATGGAGTCGCGCAGCGCCGTGACCCCTCGACAGGTGGTGCAGGGCGGCTTTGTGGATCTGCGTGACGGGCAGGCCGGCTTTCGCAGGGTTCGCACCCCGTTCGAGGAGGAGCTGCTCGAGCTGCTGGCCGAGGCGGCACGCGAGACGGGCAAGGCCCTGGTATCGCGTCAAACGCCTGACGACGCGGGAGAGCCGCTGGGATCAGGGGGGCGAGCGGGAGGCGGCTTCCTGGGGGCGGCTGTCGTCGCCTTCGCTGTCGCCGTAGCCTGGGGGGCGTGGCGGCTCCTGGCCGTCGCAAACCCGTCTGTGCAAGACGTTCGATCCGGCACGCCCTTCGCTGCGGCCTCCACGGCTGCGACGAGCACGCCCTCTGCGATGAGTCACAAGGCGCGGGAGGCCGCCTCGCCTCATCACGCAGCACGGCAGCGCGGTGCGCGAAGAAGCCAGAGGCCACGTTTGTGACCGCGCCCCCCGTCATCGAACCGGCGTCTCAAGCGTCTGACGCTCCGGTCACCCAGGGAACTGCGCCCGAGGGTGCCGTCTGGCCTTGGCAGAGCAGCGTGCTCAATGCGGTCGCCCTGGTGGCAGGCCTTGTAGCTGGACGCGTGCTCGGCCCCCACGCCGACTTGCTGAAGCCCTTGGCGGCGCTCTGCGGCAACCTGCTCAAGATGCTGCTGCTGCCCTACATTGTGACTTCGCTCATCAGTGGTATGGGGGCGCTCTCGTCCCGGGCCCAGACCCGACTGCTGAAGGCGGGCCTGATCTGCGTCCCCCTGTTCATCGCCGCGGGTCTCGCCGTTGTCTGGAGCGTTGCGCGCCTGTTCCCCAGCCTCTCGAATGCCGCGTTCTACACGGGGCAGGGCAGCGCAGTGCCCACGCTCGATGTCTCCGCGCATCTCGTGCCGGCCAACCTCTTCGACGCGCTGGCCAAGGGCACCATGCCGGGCATCGTGCTGTTCTGCGCGCTCTTCGGTCGCACCCTGGCCGCCACCGAAGAGAAGCATCGCCTGCTCGACTGGGTTGCGCTTGCCTTTGACGTCGTGCGGGTGCAGGCGCGCGAGATTCTTCGGTTCTGGCCCATTGCCGTGTTCCTGCTGAGCGCCACGTCGATGTCGGAGCTCGGCCCGATGATGCTCAACCGTGACGTGCACGGCTTCCTGATTGCGGTGGCGGTGGCGTCCGTGGTGCTCGTGCTGGGGATTTTTCCGCTGGTCGTCATGGGCTTGCTCGGTGTGCGATACACGCGGGTGCTGCAGGCGTTCCTGCCATCGGCGGTGCTTGCGTTCGTGAGCGGCATCTACTTCGTGGCAGTGCCCGAGGCGGTGGCGGCCACGACCGCCCTGCTTGCCGAAGGAGAGGCCACGCAGGCGGCAGGCGAGTCGTCTTCAGACGCTGACGAGGATGTGGACACCGCTGTAGAGGCGTCTGCCCTGGTACCATTCTGGACAGCCGTTCCCATGGCGTCGAGCGCGCTCGTCGTTCTCTTCGCGCTGTATGCGGCTGCCGCCTGGGATCGTCATCTCACGCTGTTCGACTACGCTCGCATCGGCACGGTGGATCTGCTGTCGCTCTTCTATCCTCCGATGCTGGCGGCACGCCTGCTCATCACCGATCTGAAGATCCCGGTCGACGCGCTTGATCTGCTGCAGGCCAGCCTCGTGGTCTTTGAGCGCTTTCGCGCAATCGTTCAGATCTGCGCCCTCATCGCCCTCACCGTCACCGTGCACACGGTGATGCGCTCGGGCTGGCGCAGGCCGGTGCGTCGCATGGTGGTGGTGACCATGGGCTTTGCGATTCCCCTCGCGCTGGTCAGCCAGGCCTTGTCGCCCACGATGGCGGTCCGGTCCGCGCGTCCTGAGTACTATGCGTCGATGCCTGCGACGGGGAGAGCCGCTGCGCTTGGGCGTTGTCGTGGGGAGGATGCCCTTTGCCTATCGCCAGCCCGACGGGCGTCTCAGCGGATTGTCAGTGGAGCTGGCGACCATGCTCGCCAGCGATCTCGATGGGCGTGCTGTGCTGGTTGAGGTCGATCAGGGGCGAATCGTGGCCGATTTCGATGCGGGACGCGTCGATGTGCTCATGAGCCCGCTGCTCATCGATTCCAGCCGTCTGCTGGCGCTCGATTTCGGGGCGGAGTTTGCGCGGGTCAGCGCTGTGCTGCTTCACCAGGGAGAGTCCTATACCGACATGGCCGATCGGGCCGCTCGCGACGACTGGAGCGGTGTGCGCGTGGCGGCACTCGAGGGCTCGCCTTTGCAGCGGCTGGCGTCCGCGCTGCTGCCGGGGGCGGTGATCGTGCCCGTCTCTTCGATTGACGAAGCGCTCTTCGGGACCATCTGTGACGCGGCGCTCTGGACCGATCTCGAAGCTGTCTCGTGGGAGGTGCAGCATCCGACCTATGATGAAACGGAACTGCCTCGGGGAAAGCCCCTGGTGATGGCCTGGCCGTTCCGACACGGAGATGTGGAGACGCGGCACTTCTTCGACACGTGGCTGGAGGTGCGCAAAGCGCAGGGAGACCTCGAGCGTCTGACCCGGAAGTGGGTGCAGGGGCGGCGCTGAACGCGTCTGTGCCGCTGTGGCCTCAGAACCCGCGGGTGCGCGACAAGGCCTTCAGTGCCACGGGCGTGAGCACCAGGGTTGGGCGAGCGCGGCTGCGGGTTCGGGTGTGCGGGTCTTGCCGGTGCACCTGCTTCTCATCGATGTACGGCACGTTCATGAACCGAGCGAACTTCGGGTTGCTGCCCAGGTCTCGCTGAACCGCCTCGAGGAGCACGTTGGCGATGACGGCGTGGCCGGTGTCGCTGGGATGCACGCCGTCGTAGCTGAAGATGCCATCGCGTCCCTGGGCGTCGGGCGCGCCGGTGAAGCCGGGCACCACCCACTCGTCGGGGCCTGCCCCTCTGAGAAGGCGGCCGTTGTGGTAGCCGTCATCGAGCACGCGATGGATGTCGACGAGGTGAACGCGGGGGTTGGCGATGACGATGTCGTCGATGACCTTGTTGAAGGCGTCGATCTGCGATTGCACGGCCTGGATCTCGGCAGGGTCGAGCGCCTCGTCTTCGCTCAGCCAGCCCTTCGGCACGCCGTTTGCGTCTGGCGCCATGCGGGCGCGCAGCTCTTCGACGTTCAGCGGCAGCCCCCCCACCACGAGCTTCTCGAGAATGGTTCCCAGATCGACGTAGCTGCCCGGCGGGAACTCGGTGCGACCGTTGAGCCCAGGGCCCTTGATGGTGGAAGGGATCACCCAGCGCTCGAGCTCTGACGTGACGTCGGTGCCGTCGACGAGCTGAACGCGGAAGGGGAGCTTGCCCAGCGGCTTGCCCAGCTCTCGGGCCGACGCGATGGAGGTCACGTTCGGTACGTTGAAGAGCATGACCTCGGCCTGGGAACCCTTGACGATCTTGTCGACGAGGGCAGTCATCTGGCTTCGGAAGCCAGGGCGCACGTCCGGGGTGGTGACATCGTGGGCGCGTCCGGTGATGGGGTTTCGCACCGAATAGGTCCACGGGCGGTCGTCGACGGGGGTGAGAATGCGATCGTCGATGCGCCCGGTGAAGATGGCCTCGAGGGCGTCGTTGCTGCCGGTCCAGAGGGTGACCAGGTCGGGGTTCTGCTTGAGCGCCTGGTCGACCTGTGAGCCTTCTCCCGAGTTCTTCCCGTTGCCCAGGGTGGCGCGGATGAGGGGGGCCATGAAGGCACCGTCGGAGACGCTCTGCAACCCCTGGTGAACCTCTTCGAGATAGTCTTGTATGCGGCTCACCCCGTCGAGGTGACGCGTCTGGAACCCGTAGACGGCGAAGTTGCTCTGGGGGTGCTCGGCCGTGTTGCGCGTTTCCGGCAGGCGATGCCCGAACTTCGGGATGAGGTTCCACGACGGCAAGATGAAGCTCGGCGGGCCGAGGAAGTACGAGTACAGCGAGAGCGGGCCGGCAGCCAGGTCGAGGGCTACGGTCTGCGCGGCGGCCAGGCCCGCGCTGAACTGGTTGTTGTCGAACACCTTCGCGGGAATGCCGTTGCCGTCGAAGAGGGGTTGGTTGAACGTGAGGCCCGCCTGGTCGGCGAACTGGCTGATGTAGCCTTTCTTCATTCGCGCGAGGCTGTTGTTGCCGTCTTGCGTGCCCTGTGTGAGGCTGTCGCCGAGGGAGACGACACGCAGGTCGCTGAGCGGGGGAGACGGAGGCGC
>RGZZ01000121.1 GCA_010028905.1 Pseudomonadota bacterium
GGGGTAGCCGAGCTGTTCACGATGCCATTGTAGTTGAAGACCGCCGTGGCGTCTGAACCGCCGTTGCCAGCAGTGCCGCCGCCAATGCCTCCTGTGGCAGCCAGCCCCGTGGCCGTGCAGTTCACGGTGGTGAGGGTGCCGAGGTTGACGAAGATGGCGGGTCCGGCGGCTGCGCCGCCGCCACCGCCGCCCAGGGCGCCCGCGCCGCCCGAGAGGGCGCCGACCAGGAGGCCGCCCGCGCCGCCGAAACCGTCGGTCACGCCACCCGCGGGGGCGGTTTGGGAGCCAGGATTTCCGTCGCTTCCACCAGTTCCGCTATTGCCGTCGGAACCGTAGCCGGCGCTTCCGGTGCCCACACCCATCGAACCACCGAAGCCCCCACTGCCGCCGCTTCCGAACAAGCCGGCCGTTGGGCCGTTGCCCCCAGGCTGTGTGCCGTCTCCGGTGGACCCATCGCCGCCGTTGCCGCCGTTGCCGCCGACGCCGCCCTCCGATCCTACGGCGCCGTTGCCGCCGTCTGCGCCATTGCCTCCGTTGCCGCCGTCGCCGCCGCTCATGCCGGGTGCCTGTGGGTTGAAGCCATTGCCACCCGCGCCACCGACACCGCTGTCGGCGCCGGCGCCCCCTCCTGAGCCGAACCCGCCAAGGCTTCCGTTGCCGCCGCTGGTGGCGTTGCCGCCCGTACCGCCGGGGGGAGAGCCAATCGTTCCGTCGACCCCGTCTTGTCCGTTCGCGCCCCGTGTTCCCGCGGCGCCGCCGGAACCCACTGGCCCCGCACCGCCCGCGCCGCCGCTGCCGGCCGCGCCGTTGCCGCCATTGGCCGCGCAGTTGAAGAAGACCACGTTCGACACCGTCACGTGAGCGCTGGCCTGGTTGATGAACAGAGCGCCGCCCGCGCCCAGGCCGCCGCCACCGCCGTTGGTGCCAGGCTGTCCGGATGCGACCGCGTTCTGGATCTTGAGATTCGACAGCGTCACCGTGCCCGAGTCGACGAAGAAGGGCCGGTATGTGCTGGCGCCATCGATGACGATGCGGTTGGGGGCCCCGCCATCGATGATCACGTTCTGGGTGATCTGGGGGAGCGGGCTCGCCAGCGTGATGGTCGAGGGCACGGGGAGCGAGAAGCCGATGGTGTCGCCGGGCTGCGCGTTGAGCATCGCCTGACGCAGGCTTCCCGGTCCCGAGTCGGCTGTCGTGGTGACGAGCTGCTGCGGAGTCGGGCTCGGCTGCGGAGTCGGACTCGGCTGCGGAGTCGAACCCGTCACAGTCAGCTGGGCGGGCGCGCTGTACAGGTTGCTCCACATGGCGTAGATCGGGGTGCTGCCAGCGGCAAGCCCGGTCGCGATGCCAGACGCGTTGATCGAAGCAACGCTCAGGGTCGCCGCCGTCTTCGTCGGTGGACCAAAGGTGCTCCAGGCTGCCATGTAGGTGATGTTCTGCGACGGCTGGCCATCGTAGTTGGCCGTGGCCGTGAACTGCTGGGTGCCGCCCACGGCCACCGATGCCTCGGCGGGGGTCACCGTCACGCTCACCAGCCGCACCGTGCTCGTCACAGGCACCGTCACGGTCTGACCGCTCACGGTGGTGGCTGTCGGAACAATGTCGCCCGAGCTGAAGCCATTGGCGTCAAAACACTATACATACACATCAAAGGTGCCCGCGGGCACGTTCGGCACGGTCACGTCCAATGTGCTGGCGCCGTCGGGGCGCTGCGCTATGGCGAGGGGAACCACCTCTTGATGCGTGGCCTGATCGAGCACGTGTACAATCACGGAGGCCGTCTGCGCGAAGCTGGACGCGGCCGACGCAGTCTTCGCGACTGCTGGGAAGGTGAGCTTCACCACGAGCTGCCCCGCCGCGGGGGCGGGGGCGGGCGCGGTCACCCCGTTCGTGAGGGGCGAGCCTGCCATCGAGCCGCTCCCCGAGCCGCAGCCCGTCAGCAGCGTGATGACGGAGAGCGCAAGGATCGTGATTCGCCGCACGGCCGTCGTCTTTGGAATCATGGTAGCCCCTCCCGTGATGTGGTGTCAGAGCGCCGTTCAATCTGCGAACCGTTACAGTTCGCGGATGCTGTATTCGTGACCTTTTTAGTGAATCGGTTAGCGCCCGCGGTCGTGGAGCGCCTCAGTCATCGACCACCGAGATGTCATCTGGCGGTTCATCGACGTCGTCGTGGCGATGGGGAAACCAGGTGGCAAGATGCTCGCCGGCCCATTCGATGCCCTCGATGAGGCCCTCGGCGTAGCGGCCCTCGCGAAACCGTCCCACGATCTGGGTTGTTATGCCGTCCCAGAAGTGGGGCGGTACCTTGTGGTAGATGGCGTCATCGCCCATGATCAAGAACCTGCGGTCTTCCACGGCCAGGTAGAAGAGAACCCCGTTGCGGTGCCGCGATCCGTTCAGACCGAGGGCGTCGAAGGCGCGCCGGGCGGCGCCGCGCACGTCATCGCCCGCCCGCTTGTCGAGGCGGATGCGGATGTGCCCTGACGTGCGCGCCTCTGCGTGGCGCACGGCTGTGAGGATGGCGTCTTTCTGTTCGTGAGTGAAGAAGTCGCGCAGGTGTCGGTGTTCCATGCGTGCGTGTTTCCCGACCTGGGGGCGCGTTTCCCGCCGGTCTCGCCCGTGCTGCGTGAGGAGGGCGCGTTCGTGCGGCACCAGGCATGCCCGCCGGCCTCGCCTTCACCGTGCGGGGGGTGGAGGCGCACTGGGCAGCGGTCTGCGTGGCGTGGGGCACCGCGGAGGGCCCACGGCCCGAGCACCGAAACGTGAAGGGGTGAACGCGATTGGTTCTCTCAGCCCGTTCTCGATGCCCCTCGACGACCGCTACCGTCACGGCAACCACACCTGGAGCGGCGCGCACGGCGGTTACACCGACATGATCGAAGACGCGCAGTACGCTCACGCCGACGGAGAGTGGGACGTCGATCACGCGCCCTACACCGACGTCGACAGCGTCGACCTGTCGAGCGACGCGTCGTGCGCGTCGCTGTCGTCATCGGCTGATGTGCGTTCGTCGCTCGAGCCCCGGTCGGCAGCGTCGAGTCACGCACCGTCGCCCCCAACCCCTCCGCCCATCGACCCCATCGCTATCACGAAGGTCCGCGGCGCGCACGCTGACCCCTCCGAGGCGTCATTCGTCCCGGGACAGGTGCTGGCGGCCGCACTGGCCTCGTCAACGGGCGGCATCGCGGCCCACGATATCGCTTCGGCGGGGAGCGAGGTCAGACGCGCGCGCCTGGGTGTTCCGCTGGTTCTCGAGGGCTCGATGGAGATTCTCTCGGGATTTCACCGACGCGATTACGACAGCGTGTGGCGGGGTGCGCTGAAGTCGGAGGCCGGCGCGGTCATCTTCGCGGGGAGCCTGGTGGCCAGCCCCCTGCTCATCGCACTGGGCGCGGTGCTTGCGCGGCCCTACGAGCGAGGCACGTAGCCGCACCCGTGCGCGCGAGCAGCCGTGCGCGCGAGCGGCCGTGCGCGCGAGCGGAGATGGCGGCCGCGCCTGTGCGCAATGTGCTCGCCCCTCGCCTGTGGCAAAAAAGCCAGTCTCCGGCTTTTCAATCCCCCGAGTAGCCGGTCGCCGGCTTTTTCGCGCGAAAGAGGGGGGGCATGGCGGGTCGTCCAAGCCGCACTGCATCGCTGGAGGCTGGCGAAGGCCTCATTGAAGGTCGAGCAGGCGTGCTCTTTCCGGTGGCCGAACCTCATCGGTATGTCCACTTCATCGGCTGAGCTCAGCCGTCCCAAACCCCGCCTTCGCGGGGTCTCGCATCTCTGGGCGACAGTCGCGGCCATTGTGGCGGGAGCAGTGCTGGTCGCCCTCGCCTCGAGCGGGCGGGCCCGTCTCGCGGGCACCGTCTACAGCGTGTCCCTCGCCACCATGTTCGGGGTCAGCGCGCTCTACCACGTGCCGACCTGGTCTCCAGGGGTTCGCCAATGGCTGCGTCGGCTCGACCATGCCTCGATCTTCCTCTTCATCGCGGGCAGCTACACGCCATTCTGCCTCCTCGCGCTCCGCCAGGGAGAGGTGCTCCTGGGGCTCGCGTGGTTGGGAGCGGGCCTCGGCATCCTGCAAGCCCTTTTCTGGATTGGTGCGCCTCGCGTGCTCAGTGCGTCGATCTACCTCGCGCTCGGGTGGATGGTGGTGCCCTATCTCTCGACCCTGACCCGCGCCATCGGGGGAAGCGGCGTGGCCCTCGTCGGTGCGGGAGGGGTTTGCTTCACGGTGGGAGCTGTCATCTACACGATGCGACGGCCCGATCCGCTGCCGGCCACGTTCGGTTACCACGAGATCTTTCACGCCCTGGTCATCGCGGGGTGTGTGCTGCAGGGTTGCGTGGTGGCTCGCTTGATCATGCAGCCCTGAGACCACGCTCTCGAGATGCGTACGCGTCACCCTTCACCCCCGTTTGACGGTCGATCGGCGCGGAAATCTCCACAGTAGGGGGCCGCACGGCCGCCAGACGCGCGCAGCGCAAGCAGAGGGTGACACCATGCCAGACGAGTCGAACATCACAGCAGAAGACAAGCGACTGGCCGAGGAGCGCGAGAGCGGCGTGCCCTGGAAGGCCTGGGGGCCCTACCTCTCTGAGCGTCAGTGGGGTACGGTGCGCGAGGACTACAGCCGATCCGGTGATGCCTGGGAGCACTTCAGCCATGATCAGGCCCGATCGCGCGTCTACCGCTGGGGCGAGGACGGCCTGGCCGGCATCTCCGACGACAAGCAGCGGCTGTGCTTTGCGCTGGCGCTGTGGAACGGGCGCGACCCGATCATCAAGGAGCGTCTCTTCGGCCTCACCAATCGCGAGGGCAACCACGGCGAGGACGTCAAGGAGTACTACTACTACCTCGACAGCACGCCCACCCACGCCTACATGAAGTACCTCTACAAGTATCCGCAGGAGGCCTATCCCTACGACGATCTCGTGCGCAAGAACCGCGCTCGCGGCCAGCGCGACATGGAGTACGAGCTCATCGACACGGGCGTCTTCGAGGGCGATCGCTACTTCGACACGTTCGTCGAGTACGCAAAGGCGACCCCGCATGACATCTTGATGCGCATCACCCTGCACAACCGGAGCGATCGCGAGTGGACGCTCCACGTGCTCCCCACGCTCTGGTTCCGCAACACGTGGTCGTGGTCTGATGGGGGGCAGAAGCCGCTGCTCGAGGCTGTCACCGGGGTCTCTGCGATACGCGTCGTCCACCCCGATCTGGGGGAGCTCGTACTGTCGTGCGAAGGCGATCCCGAGCTGCTGTTCACCGAGAACGAGACGAACCTCGAGCGCCTGGCTGGGGTACCGAATCGCACGCCCTATGTAAAAGATGCCATTCATCGCTTCGTGGTCGGCGGTGTTCGCGAAGCGGTGAATCCGGCACGCACAGGCACGAAGATGGCGGCTTGCTATCGCGTGACCGTTGGCGCGAAGCAGTCGGCGGTTCTGCGGCTGCGTCTCTCCCGCGTGTCGGACGTTCCACGGGCGGACGGCCTGGGAACGGATTTCGACGAGATCTTTACCGCGCGCATCGCTGAGGCCGATGCGTTCTACGCGTCGATCACGCCGCCGCGCATGACAGACGATCAGCGTCTCGTCATGCGTCAGGCGCTCGCGGGCATGCTGTGGAGCAAGCAGTTCTACGGCTTTGACGTCTATCGATGGCTCGGCGAGCACGGGGTCGACGCGCTCTCCGGAAACGGCGCCGTGCGCAACCGCGACTGGTTCCACATGATGAACGAAGACATCATCTCGATGCCGGACAAGTGGGAGTACCCGTGGTATGCGTCGTGGGATCTGGCCTTTCACACCATCGCGCTGGCCATGGTCGACCTCGACTTTGCCAAGCAGCAGCTTCAGCTGGTGCTGAAGGAGACCTACCTCCATCCCAACGGCCAGATTCCCGCCTACGAGTGGAACTTCGGCGACGTGAACCCGCCCGTGCATCCGTGGGCAGCCATCTATCTCTACCTGCAGGAGAAGGCCACGCGTGGGAAGGGAGACATCGACTTTCTCAAGGCCGTCTTCGGCAAGCTCATGATGAACTTCACCTGGTGGGTGAATCGGAAGGATCGGGCTGGTCGCAATGTGTTCGAGGGGGGCTTCCTCGGCCTTGACAACATCGGCGTCTTCGACCGCAGCAGCCCGCTGCCCACCGGCGGCTATCTCGAGCAGGCCGATGGAACGGCCTGGATGGTGCTGTTTGCGCAGACCATGCTCCAGATCACCCTCGAGCTCACCGTTCACGACCCCACGTACGAGGAGATGGCGATCAAGTTTCTCGAGCACTTCATGTGGATCGCGCTCTCGGTCTACAAGCTGGGCAGCGATGGCCGTGGCATGTGGGATGAGCAGGACGGGTTCTTCTATGATGTGATTCGCTCGCCGGACGGCAGATCACAGCCCCTGAAGGTACGCTCGATGGTGGGCCTGCTGCCCCTTTGCGCAACGACGTCGTACGACGCCCGCGCCATCTTCTCGCGCCTGCCGAGCTTCGCCGCACGCATCCGGCGGCGCGTGAAGCAGCATCCGGAGCTGAAGCAGTTCATGAGTCACGTGGGGCGAGAAGGGGAAGACGGAGGGCGCCTCATGTCGCTGGTCGACGAGCACAGGCTGCGGCGCATCTTGTCGCGGGTGCTCGATGAGAACGAGTTTCTGAGCCCTTACGGCATTCGCTCGCTGTCTCGCTTTCATGGCGATCACCCGTTCGTGATGCACGTGGCAGGGCAAGAGCATCGCGTCGACTACGCCCCCGCCGAGTCGACCACGGGGATGTTTGGCGGGAACTCGAACTGGCGGGGGCCCATCTGGCTGCCGGTGAACGTTCTTCTCGTGCGCGCCCTGCTGCAGTACTATCAGTACTTCGGCGATGGCTTCACCATCGAGTGTCCCACCGGCTCGGGCCGCTCGATGACGCTCTACCAGGTGGCGGACGAGATCGTGCGGCGCCTGTCATCCATCTTTGTGCGCAATGAGGCGGGCCAGCGGCCGGTGTTCGGTGGCGCGCGCACGTTTCAAGACGATCCCCACTTCCGCGATCACCTGCTCTTCTACGAGTACTTTCATGGCGACAACGGCGCGGGGCTGGGCGCCAGCCATCAGACGGGCTGGACGGGTCTCATCGCGCCCTTGATGCACCTGTTCGCCTCGTATGACGTCGCGGTGTTAGAGCGCTATCGGTACAAGGGAACGCCGTCGTTCAAGCAAGACGTGTCTGGGGCGATTCAACGTGCGTGACGCACGGGTCAGCGCCTTGCGAACGCATCTCTGTGCGAGTCGAGCGGATTGTGCTCAGATCTTCCCCGATCACCCAGTCCACGTGAGAAGTCAACCATCGTCACCCATTCCGGGAAATCGATGAACGGATTGCGGTTTCCCTGTTTCTTCGCGATCTCGGCGTTGCGATGTCGCTCGTAGTCAGTGGGCGGATTCTCGCGCGACCAGCGAACCAGCATATTGATGTCGGCCTGGGTGTACTCAGCCGGCGTGTTCTTGACAATCCCCGGGTAGCGAACCAGGAAGTAGAGCGTGGCGCGGGCTACGGCACCTTTGCCCCCTTCAGGCTCGAACTGCCTTTGCCTCACGAAAGACGCACCCGTCTGCTGGCCTGCACGGTGCGGTTTCTCGCCATAGGGTCGATTGCCTCGCGAGCTGTTCACCGATGCGTCGCAGGCGAACAGGTGATGCAGGTCGCCACGCATCGGCATTCGATACCCAAACCACGATTGGGGCACGACGTGCTCGCAGTCGAGCGGCATCGCCGCATTCACGACCAGCTGTCGAACGCGGGAGTCGACCCCGCCGGCAACGGTGTTGGCGACGGCTGCGGCAGTTTGAAGCGCGGCGTTGCGCGCTGCACGGGTCAGCGGGTAGGCGGGCTCGCGTACATCACCCGCGTAGATGCTCTTGAGGGTGCCGTCGGGGTGGCGGTCTACCCGTGGGTAGAGGTCCCTGTTGGGCTTGTAGTCTAGCTGGGTCGTGTGGGTGGCTGCCACGAGTCTGTGAAGCGCTTCGAAGAGAGCGCCCCCCCGCATCTGCCCTGCTCTGCGCGGAAGGTCTGCGTAGCAGGCGTCCCGGTCGCGGGCGTCCTGGGCCGCGTCGTAGTAGGGACGGGGTGCGGCGCCCGAGGTCGCCCTCGTGAGAAGCAGGACACGCGCGGTGTGGGGGCTGGTGGCGTGTGAAGCGGGCGCTGTGTGCAGGAAGCTGTCGGTGGGGTTTTCCAAGGCGTCTTCAATGGCGAGGGGGGCACACGACGGGCTGTGGGCGGTATGGGGGGTGAGTCGCGCACGGAGAGTATAGCCTGTGGTGGTTCGCGAGATAGCTGTGGTCATCTCGTAGCTCCTCTTCTGACGTCGTTCGGTGCTGAGAGAGTAGCGCGAGAGCGGGCTGGTCTGTTGTTCTTTGTGTTAACAGGTCTGGTTTAAATTGAGGAAAAACTGCGTTTTCGTGCAGTATTGTTTTTTGCGCGTTGAATCAGTGTTCTTTGGCGGTCGTTCACCTGGCGGCTGTGGTGAGGGAGGGTGAATTCGGGTGCCGCTCGGGAAGGGTGAGGCTCTGGCTGGCAGGGGGCTGGAGCTTGGGTGGTGTAGACCTGCCGTGTGCCTATGTCATCACACACGCCTTCCACGCACGCCCCCACGCACTTGTACCTCGTCAGCGACCTCCACTGGGGCGGCGATGGTCAGCTGCAGGTGTGCGAGTACACCACCGAGTTCGTCGACTGGCTGAAGACCCTCGAGGTTCACGACAAGAGCACCGAGCTGCTCATCGTCGGCGATACCTTCGGTCTCTGGGAATCGACGACCATGCACGGCCCTCCCGCGCTTGAAGAGATCATTCGCCACCACGGCGATATCTTTGAACAGCTGAAGCGCACGGGCGAGCGCATCACCATCACGATGCTGGTGGGCAATCACGATTATGAGCTGGCGTGCGATCCGAAAGCCTACGGAGAGATTCTCGCACGCTACAACATACGGCTGGTCATCGACGAGGCCGTGCTGCGAGACGTGGGCGGGCGTCGCATCTGGATCGAGCACGGGCAGCAGTTCGATGTATTCAACCGCTCTGAAGATTACGGAAATCGCTACGCGCTTCCGCCGGGCTTCTTCATCACCGAGACGGTGGTGGGGGGCGCCAGCCGCCACTCTGAGTTCGGCACGAGCACCTGGCTGAAGGACATTCGTTCGGTCGCCACCATGCAGATCCCCGACTGGGTGGTCTCGAACTACTTCTATCGCGAGATGAGCCCGTATCTGCGCTGGTTGCTGCTGCCGTTCATGCTGATGTTCGGCGTGAGCATCGTCGTGCTCATCGGTGCAGCCCTGCGTGCCGCGGGAATGACCCAGGGCAACTTCGTGTTCAGCCTCCCCATATTCACCTGGTTTCACGCTTTTGGA
Source organism: Pseudomonadota bacterium (assembly GCA_010028905.1). Classification (NCBI taxonomy): domain Bacteria; kingdom Pseudomonadati; phylum Pseudomonadota; species Pseudomonadota bacterium. The sequence goes on from RGZZ01000121.1 coordinate 9,389, forward strand.
GATGTGCTTCGCTTCGTGCTCGAAGTGAACGCAGCGTTCATGACGTTTCTGCTGATGCTCGCCATTCCGCTGACCTTCGTGATTCGCGACGCGCGACGGGCCATGCTTCGGTTCCGCCTGATGGGACCGGATGGATTCGATCCGGACGTTGACTCCATCGAGCCGTACATGGCGGGTGCCCGCAAGGTGTTCGCCGACCACCCTGATGTGTCGGTGTTCGTGTTCGGCCACACCCACGATGCCTTTCTCGAGAGCGAACCCGATGGTCGCATCGTGTTCAACACGGGCACGTGGCTCAAACTGCTGCGACGCGTGCCCGTGCGCTTCGGCTATCTGCCGTCGGTGTACGTGCCGTCGTTCCGACTCAACTACTTCCATCTGCACTCCAGCGACGGAGAGCCGGTCATCGACTACGTCGAGATCCCCAAGACGCCCGATGCGCGCGAGCTCACGGGGCTGCAGAAGCTGCTGCTGTTCGGGCGTCGTCCACCCGAGCCGCGACCCATCGCGGCGCGCACCGTGATCCCCGCGCGGGTGCCGGTCGAGGTGGCGGGCTCGACGTAGCTCAGGGCGATCGGCGAGAGACCTTCAGCCCGCCGATTTCGACGAACTCGTCGGTGACATTGACGCTCTCACCGCTCGGCGGGCGGTTGGAGAACTCCTCGATGAGCGCAAGATATTCGGTCATGCTCTGCTCCACGCGCTTCGACAGGTCTTCCTTCTGGGTCTCGAGGCGGTGTTCGAGCGTTCGGTTCGTGACGTGCTGGGCCAGTCGCTCGGAGGGCAGGACGAGGAACAGTCTCCCCGCAGTCATGACCCCTGCTCCCATCATCGCTGGAAGCAACGTAGAACCGCCTACAGTCATCACGATTCCCACGCCTCGAAAACCGTTCGCAAGGGCCGCGGCCATCGTCAGCCCCCAGGCCGCTGCTGCGATTGGACGACCCCGCTCACGCCAAGCCTTCTGATAGGCGTCTGGGTACGCGTTTTTTCGCTGGGCGCGAGGGAGGTTGAGGGCCTGCTCGCAGTCGCGGAGGCGCTCGCTCAAGGTTGCCCACGAGGCGAGGGCCTCGCGGATGCGCGGCTCTCTCTCTGCGCCATTCGGAAGGGGGACGGGAAGTGGTAGAGCAGGCGCCGAGCCTGCGACGCCAGCCGCGCCACCAGGGTTGGCGGTGAGAGCCGCAGGCTGGGCCACCAGGGCGACGCCGGTCATGGGCAGCGGCGCATAGAGATCGAGGGACGCGGGACGAGGCGCGTTCACGGCTAACCTCACAGGCGAAGTGGCCTGGCGTGGCGGCGTGACGTTGGCGGTCAGGGTGGCCTTCAAGACGTGGGTCTCCTCGGTGTCGGAATGGGGGGCTCTGGCTCCTGGGCAAGCACGACCATTCCTGCGCTGCTTTCGCAGTTCGGCGGTAGTCTGTCGAGATCGCCTGTTCGGCGGTTGAAATCAGCGTTACACACGAAGAACAGGGGCGTGATTTCTTCGTCACGCGATCGGCTGTCGTGCTCTGTGCGCGAGGTCTCGCCGTGCTCGCGTGTGGGGTTCTCCTGTGGGGTGTGGTGTGCGTGGGGCAGTACGATCCCTGTTTGTGGGATCAGAGTTGTTTTTGTTTCCGATTTCTGGGATCATCCAAGCTTTTGATCCCAGATTTGGGGATCGCAATCACAAGGTAGCCAGTCTGATGTTAGTGAGATGCGTCGCGCGGATGTCGGACCTGGGCTTGTCCCCCACGGCCTCGTGGTGGACACGCAGCGTGCCCCGTCCGCCCAGCTCCGCATCGTTGTCCCCCACGGCCTCGTGGTGGACATCGGCTTGTCCCCCATGGCCTCGTGGTGGACACGCAGCGTGCGCCCCCGTCCGCCCAGCTCCGCATCGTTGTCCCCCACGGCCTCGTGGTGGACATAGGTAGACCTGGGCGCTCAGCACGAGGTTCACTCACGCGAAGGCGATGCGCTCAGGTGGCTTCAGGTGCCCTGCCGGCAGCGTGGTCCTACGGAGTTCGTGCCTGATTCAATGGGTGGCGCCCCGGAGCTCTTGTCAGGGTTTTGTTTTTTTGAGGACGAACGGGAGAAGAGCCTGGTGGCGACGTGACAGGCGAACAGGCTGGCGGGCGTGGTGTGTCTGGTTGTGGTATGGCGATGTGTGAGTTTCCGCGCGGAAAGAGGTGGC
>RGZZ01000122.1 GCA_010028905.1 Pseudomonadota bacterium
CATGACCGTCCCCAGCGGCAGCGGATTCGGATTGTAGGCATTGCGGGGACGCGGGCGCTCATCGACGGGAGCCTGCTCGCCCTCCGCCTGATGGCGCTCATCTGCGTTAACGAGCTCACGAAGCTGGCGCAGGTTGTAGATCAGCTGCTCGACCGAGGTGTCATCGCTGGGGGCGTCCTTCGTCCCCGACATCTGGCGCTTGAGCTTCTTCAGCAGCGCTTTCGCCTCTGGCGACAGGTTGACCATGTCGGTGAAGAGGAGCGCCTGCGCGACCCCGTTGTCGAGATCACGGAAGAGGTTCGGCTTGATGCTGTGCGGCGTCTCCCGCCGCACGATGCTCAGATGCTGGGCATCGTAGTTCCCAAAGTTGGGACCTTCGATCTTCATTGCACCATTATACCCGACAGCGCCCGCGTGCGGAAGCCGGTTCGGTGCTCCGTTGAAGGCCCGTCGTCTGAAGGGAACCCCGGCCACCGTCGTGAAACGAGAACCCGTGAGTGAAACATGCCTTGTCACCGGCTGCGGCGGGTTCCTCGGAAGCCACCTCAGCGAACGCCTCGTCTCTGAAGGCCATACCGTGGTCGGCGTCGACTGCTACACCGATCAGTTCTACAACTACGCGCGCGTCCAGAAGGAAGCCAACGTCCGGCGCCTCAAAGGCCTCTCTGGGTTCGAGTTCGTGGAGGCCGACCTGACGAAGGTCGAGCCTGTCAGCCTGATGGACGGGGTGACGGTGGTCTACCACTGCGCCGCCCAGGTGGGCCCGCGAGGCAGCTGGGGGCGTGACTTCGCCACCTACACCCGCAACAGCATCCTCGCGACGCAGATGCTTCTCGAAGCCGCGCTGCAGGTCAATCGGTTCGTCCTGGCATCTTCACTCCACGTGTACGGCAACGCCGTCGACGCGCCGGCCAGCGAGACCACCCTTCCCCTCCCCGTCTCGCCCTATGGGGTGGCGCGGCTCGCGTCAGAGCATCTTCTCACCGCCTACGCCACGAACTACCGCGTTCCCACGGTTGCTCTCCGCCTGGGAAGCCTCTACGGCCCTCGGCAGCGTCCGGATCAGATCTTCCATCGCCTCATCCGCACCTCGCTCGAGGGAGTCGGCCTCGACATCCTCGGAGATGGGCACCAGAAGCGTGACTTCCTCCACGTAGACGACGCTGTCGAGGCGTGCGTCGCAGTACTTCGAAAGGGCGGGAGCGGCGGCGTCTACAACATCGCCAGCGGTGAGCCGCGCTCCATTCGTGAGGCCATCGAGATCCTGAAGACGAAGATCGACATCGCCCCCGAGCGCATCCGCTGGCAGAGCGCGACCCGTGGCGATCTGGTCGGCAGCTGGGCCGATGTGACGAAAGCGCGAGAAGAGCTCGGGTGGCAACCGCGCACCGAGCTGTCGACCGGACTCGACTCGGAGATCGCGTGGATCCGCGAGCAGGTTGCCGAAACCGCCGGCTGAGGCGTTCGCGCCTCTCACGCGTCTCCCCCTTCCCTCCTGGCGTGCTGCTGCTCTAGCCTTCCTCGTCTGCCTGCTTCTGGGTGCGCTGCCTGCGGCGTCCTGGTCCACCCCCGCTCCTGCCGCGCTGACGAGGGTCATCGACCATCTCCCCGCGCCTGGCCAGCAGGTCGACATCTCCGCACTCGGCATCACCATCGGCAGCATGGAGCATCCTCCGCCTCCAATTGCGGGAGGCTACAACTTTCGCACGCCTGCCAACATCGATCGCGACAGCACCACCTCGCCGCCCTATCGGGGACGATTCCCCGGGCTCTACCTGAACCAGCCGCTTGAGACCGATCCCGCAAGCGTGGGCGCGCTGTTCATCAGTGATCAGCCCGAGGAGATCAAGGATGACCGCCTCCGCGAAGACGGGAGTCGAGGCGCGACCGGCGTCTATGCGCGGGCTGCGGTCCCGACAGCGAGATCGGTGCGGATCCTGGTCGACCACACAAACGGCACGGCGCGACGTCTCCGGCTGGGTCTCGGCTTCATCCCCGCTTGCGACGGCACCCTCGCAACGACGTCTCAGGGTGTGGCGGTGAATCTCGACAGCGTGCGCGCGGGACGGGTCGCCTTTGAGCGCTCACGCGCGGTGCTCCCCATCCCACGCCGTGAGGTCAACGCCAACGGCGTCACGTGGCTGCTCGATCTCACCCTCCCCCCGAAGGAGACGGCCGTCGCGCATCTGATGGTCTCCTCCACCGTCGCCGGCGAGCTCGTGGTCTGCGTCGCAGAGACAGACGGGTCCCTGCCCGCGCGGAAGGCAGAGATCGACTGCCTGCCCACGCTCCACTCCATTGTGTGGCGCGAAGAGGCCCGTCGCCTCGAGAAGTTCCTCGATCCCCGAACCCAGCCCGCACGGTTCACCCGCATCCTCGACAGCTTCCAGCATGCGCGGGGGCTCTTCCCATCGCCGGATCGCGTTGCGCGCGTGACCTACGACGCACCCGGCTGGTCAGACGCCGATGAGCCGCTGCGCGTCTATTCCTTGTTCGAATCGATTCCCGGCTTCGACCCGACCCCCGGGACCCGCGATCCTCGAAACCCGAACGCCACGATCGCCACGGTCGACAACCGCGGCAAGTACGGCGGCGTCGAAGAGCTGCGGGTAAGCCTGCGAAGGCTTCCCCCGAGCTGTCGGCGCATGGCGCTGCTGGTCCTGAACCCGAATGGAACCTTCGGCGGCCGGCACTATGTCACCAATGGTCGCACCGATCAGCGGGAGACGTGGTTCCTTCAAGGGGGCGCCAGCCAGCGCGCGGGTGGAGCGTCTCCGGTCGGAGACGTGCAGCCGCTGCTCGAGAAGGGCAGAGCCGCGCTGCTCTGGAGAGGCGAGGTGCGCGCGGGCGACGTCATCCGCATGTGGACCGAGCCCATGGCAAACACCTCGGTGTATCTCTGGTACCTCCTGGTTCCGCTCCCCAGCAGCCCAGACGGGCGCTGAAGGCGGGGAACCGGCCCTTGTCATCACGAAGTAGGGCGCGTGTCATACCCCGCTGCAAAACGCCTCATCGACGTCCTCGTGTCGGCCGCCGCGCTGCTGCTGCTGTCTCCCCTGCTGCTGCTCCTGGCGGTGACGGTCTATCTCGACAATCCCGGCCCCGTCTTCTACGTGCACGAACGCGTCGGGCGACACGGGAGGCCGTTCCCCTTCTACAAGTTCCGCACCATGGTCGTGGGAGCCGACAGAATGGGAAGAGGATACGAGATCGAGCGCGGTGACGCTCGCATCACCCGGATCGGAAGCTTTCTGCGACGCTGGCATCTCGACGAGCTGCCTCAGCTCGTGAACGTCCTGAAGGGCGAGATGAGCATCGTCGGCCCACGCCCGACCCTGTCCTACCAGGTCGAGCAGTACACCGACGCGCAGAGACGAAGGCTCGAGGCACTTCCGGGTCTCACCGGGCTTGCCCAGGTGAGCGGCCTCAATGCGCTCACGTGGCAGGAACGCATCCGCCTCGACGTATATTACGTCGACCACGCCTCGCTCAGGCTCGACGCCTGGATCATGCTGGCGACCTTCGGCGCGATTGCAGCCGAGGACAACACCTACGGCCACGGCTGGGAATCGTCCCACGCAAGCAAGGGTGGCCATTCCGAGAGAGAGAGCATCGATGGCTGACCTCGTGCAAACCGCTCCCTGCAACCTCTGCGATGGGACCCAGGCCACGCTGCGATTCATCAAGTTCGGCCACCAGATCGTGGCCTGCCGATCGTGTGGTCTCGAGTTCCTGCACCCGCGGCCCACGCCTCAGGCGCTCGCCGACTTCTATGACGAGGGCTACTTCACCGGCGATCCGGAGCGACGCGGATACCTCGACTACGTGGGCGAGCGAGACAGCTTCCTGGCTTCCTTCGATCAGAAGATCGCGCGTGTCGAGCAGCGCCTGGCGCGTCTTCGAGGGGTGTCTGCGGAGGCGGTGCGCGGCCGATGGCTCGATGTGGGCACCGCTGCTGGCTGGTGCGTGGAAGCGGCATCACGACGCGGATGGGACGCCTGGGGCGTGGAGGTCTCATCGTACGCGGTGGAGCAGGCACGCGCCCGCGGACTCAACGTCGTGCAAGGCGATTCACTCACGCCTTTCGCCGATCAGCGATTCGATGTCATCACCTTGTGGGACGCGCTCGAGCACGTCCTCGATCCACGCGCGGTCCTCACCGAGGCCTGCGGGCTGCTGTCTGACGATGGGATTCTGATCTTCTCGACCGGCGACGTGGGGCACCCCTGGTCGCGCCTGCAAGGCCGCCAGCACCGCATCTACAACCCACCCCAGCACGTGTACTACTTCAGCCGGAAGACGATGACAGCGATGGCGCGTCGTGCCGGACTGGCCGTCGAGCACATCGAGGCAGACGAGAAGGTGACCACGTTGCACTACGTGCTCCACATCGCGCGCAACCTCGTCGATCTGCCCTTCCTGGCGTGGATCTTCGAGCGCATCGCTCGGGTGGTGCCGAACCTTCGGGTGCGCATGAAGCTCATCGACAACCTCGTGGTGTACGCGACCCCGTCGGCGGCCTCGAGCGCAAGACGGGCGTCCATCGCATCGGAAACCCCTCGCAGGGGGCGCGCTTGATACGGAAGGCGGCGCTGCTGCTGGCCGACGCGGTGGTGGTGTTCGTCGCCATCCACCTTGCCGTGAACCTGCGATTCGAGGGTGACGTGCCCGCCAAGTACAGCGGCATGCACATGCTCGGCGCCCACATCGCCATCGTGGCCGCCAACCTCATCGCCTACAGCGCGTTCGGGCTGTATGGAAAGGTGTGGCGCTACGCGGGGGTGCACGAGCTCGAGGACATCTCGAAGGCTGTCACCCTGGCGTATGTGCCGTTCATCTTCATCACGCTCTGGAGCGGCGGGAGCGTGTATCCGCGGAGCATCGTCATCACCGCCTGGCTGCTTACGCTCCTCTCCATCGGCGCCGTGCGCTTCACACTGAGGTTGCACAGCGAGCGGCTCTCGTCGGCCCAGGGGGAGCAGGTGCAGCGCGTGCTCATCGTCGGGGCGAATGACGCCGGTGAGGCCATCCTGCGAGAGCTTGCCCGTCAGCCTGAGCAGACCCACGCATGCGTCGGCTTTGTCGATGACACGCCGGGCCGCACCGGCGTGAAGATCAGGGGAGTTCCTGTTCTGGGTCGGCTCGACGATCTCGCCAGCGTGGTCACGCGCAACGACATCAACGAGATCGTGGTCGCCGATCCCCGTCCTCCGCTGGTGCGTCGCGTGGTGAGCCAGGTCGAGGCGCTGCGCGGGGTCGAGCTCAAGATGGTCCCCAGCGTTGCAGACGTCGTCGAGGGGCGCACGCAGGTGAGCCAGATGCGCGATGTCCGGATCGAAGACCTGCTGGCCCGCCCACCCGTCGAGATCGACCTGGCGGCCAACGCGGATTTCATCGCCGGGCGCACCGTTCTGGTGACCGGCGCTGGCGGATCGATCGGGTCTGAGATCTGTCGTCAGATCTCCTCGCTGGGGGCCTCTCGACTCGTGCTGCTGGGGCGGGGCGAGAACTCGCTGCACGAGGCGGCGGTCGACATCGGCCATCACGGCGGCACGCCGTTCGAAACCGTCATCTGCGACGTTCGCGACATGCCTCGTCTCGAAGCCATCTTCGCGCGCCACCGCCCCAAGGTCGTGTTTCATGCGGCGGCGCACAAGCACGTCCCGATGATGGAGACCAACGCCACAGAAGCCATCACGGTCAACGTGCTCGGAACCCGCAACCTTGTCGAGCTTTCGCGCCGTCACGGAGTCGAGCGCTTCATCCTGCTCTCCACCGACAAGTCGGTGAACCCCGTGAGCGTGATGGGCTGGTCGAAGCGACTGGCCGAGATGGTCGTTCTCGATGCCGCCCAGAGAGCGGTTGCGGGCGGCGCAGACGCCGGCACCACGAGGTTCGTGAGCGTTCGGTTCGGGAACGTTCTCGGATCGCGGGGCAGCGTTGTGCCGACGTTCCGCCGACAGATCGCCATGGGCGGTCCGGTGACCGTCACCGATCCACGCATGAAGCGCTACTTCATGACCATTCCGGAAGCGGTCACGCTCGTCATCCAGGCGGCGGCCATGGCGCGTGGCGGTGAGGTCTACATCCTTGACATGGGTGACCCCGTCGAGATCCTCGAGCTCGCACGCAACATGATCCGCCTCTCCGGCTTCGAACCGGACACCGACATTCCCATCGAGGTCAGGGGCAGCCGTCCTGGCGAGAAGCTCGACGAAGAGCTGCTCAATGAGGGAGAGCGGGCATCTCCCACGGAGGCGGAGAAGATAAAGCGAGTGGACGGCCTCGACTTCGACCCCCAGCACTTTGCGCAGTTGCTGGCCGAGCTTGAGGGCATCGCGCTGCGCCATGACGACGACGCCATGCGGGCGCGTCTGAAAGACGAGAGGCAGGCTTCCAGCGTATGAGCGATTTCCATGAGTTCGAGCTGAGCGAGGTCGCCGACGAGCACGCGAGCATCGAGCGCTTCTGCAGGCTTGCACGGGTGTATGTCTGGGCTCTCGGGCGCGATGACGTCTTCTCTGTCGAGGGAAGGGTACAGGGCTCGCAGATGCGCGAGATCAGCTGGACCCCGTCTGACGGCGCGCCCGTGCTGCACACGCTGGTGCGTGATTATCGCGAGTACTTCGAGGCCATCCACTTCCCGTCGGTCGACGCGCTCGCACACGACTCGGGAGACGACTCCGCGCCACGTGTCAGCGCACACGGCGTAGGGCTGCGACGCCTCACCCTGCGCGGCGACGCGCGGCTCGCCCAGCGCCTGCAAGACGTCATCGACCAGACGGAGCGCGGCGAGGAGCCACACGTCGACCCGTTGCAAGATGACCCACGCTCGCGCCGCATGGCCCTCTACGCACTCGGGTGGCCCGCCGCGCGGGCCGGCAAGGACAACAAGCAGCTTGCCGCCGACATCACGACGGCGCTGCGCGGGGCGCTGTCTGATGCGGCCGGCGAGGTTCGTGCCGCGGCCGCAGGAATTGCGGGTCGATACCGCGTCCTTGCGCTCTGCACGGCGCTTGCCGCCTGCGCTGCAGATCCTCACGCCGAGGTCAGGGCTTCGGCGCTGAACGCATTGCGAGCCCTCGACGAGAACGAGGGGCTCGTGCACGCCGTCCGAAGCATCGCAGATGAGGACAGCGGGGTTCGCGCCGCCGCCTTCGGCATCGCCCGTCACGTGAGTCACCTGCCCTGGGCCCGTCGCCGCGCGCTCATCGGTCCGCTTGCCTCACACGTGGAGCGCGCCTGGCCTTCACTCGACGCAGCGCAGCGACGGCAGGTCCTCGAGTGGTTCGTCGGGTGCGAGCACGCCGACGTCGTGCGGCTGATGGCCGCAGCAGGGGGAGACCCTGAAACCGATGTCCGCCGAAAGGCCGTCGAGGTGACGGCGAGCCTCGAGCATACCGATGCAACATCGGCGCTGCTCGGGTTCATCGACGATCCGGACGAAGATGTGGCCGCCGCGGCTGTGGAAGCCCTGTCGATGGAACCCGCGCGCGCCCGTCTCGAGGCGGACGCATCGCTGCGGGCCGCCGTGATCGAGAAGCTCTCCCGATGGGCGGTGAGCACCGATGCCTGATCGACCTCGCCATCGGCGACGCGGGCAACGCGCACCGCTCCTCGTGCAGGTCTTGAGGCTCGTGATCTTTGCGGGGCTCACGGTCGGGGTCGCGACGTGCGGGAACGCATGCGCGCAAGATCCGCTCGCGCTGGGTGGGCGCATGCCGGAGTTCGTCGAGCGAACGGTCAACGGGCTGAGCACGGGCAGCGACGCGATGCGTGGCCTGCCAGCCGTGATCTGGTTCACAGCGTTCTCGGAAGGCACCTTCGAGGCCATGCCGGAGCTGAAGGAGACGTGCGCGAAACGCCCCGCCCTGCGCCTCCTCGTGGTGAGCGTGAACGGTGAGCACGCCGGACGCGCCGCGCAGTTTGCGCAGCGCTTCGGCGTGGAGGCGCGTACCGTTGTGGACACCGACGGGAGCACGGTTCGCGCGTTCAGCGGCGAGTTCACCCAAGGGGTCGTGCCGGTGAGCAATCTCTTCCTGTTCGACGCGAGCGGGAATCTCCGCGGGCGCTTCCACTATCCAGGCGTGCCGCCGTCGGTTCTGGGCGGCCAGATCGAGAGCCTCTAGCAGCGCGGCCCGAAGCCGAAGCTCTCGCAATCCTTCTGGGCGGAGATCGGCCTTCTCGGCCGTTCTCACAGAGGCGCCCCCAGCAGAGCTGCGGTCAGGATTGAGACGGGGCAGGCTCTCGCGGTTCGCGGGCGAGATAGTCGGCGCGCTCGAGCGACATCCAGACCTTTCGGCTGGCGCTGCCATCCTGGAAGCTCACCTCGGTGAAGGTGCCCATTCGCTTGAACCCAGCCTTCTCGAACGAGCGCTGCGCCCGGAGGTTGAAATCAGCGGTGTCGAGCTCGACCCGATCGACCTTGCGCGACCCGAACAGGTACTCGAGGCACAGCCCCATGGCCTCGGTGCCGTAGCCGTGGGCCCAGTGCGCGGGGTCACCGATGAGGATGCCGACCTTGGCATGCAGCTCATGATCTTCACGGATGTTGTACTTCACAAACCCGATGGTGTCACCCGCAAGGGTGTCGATGGCCAGGGCATTCTTCTGCCACCAGTAGATCTCGCGGTAGTACTCATCGGCGATGCGGGCCAGGGTCTCCGGGCTTCCCTTGACCCCGAACGCAAAGCTGACGAGGTCGAGGTTCTTGAACCACTCCTTGATCTTCTTCAGATCCGGACGCGCCATGTGCCGCAGCATCACGCGCTCCCCCGCCGCGATGAACGAGGGCGACCTGCGCATCGACTCGAGGATCTTGAACATGCGAGCCTCCTCGTTCCCCTGACGCGCCCCCGGGACTCGCCCGCGGACGCGACTGCCTTGTCTCAGATATACCCGCAGTGTGGACAGGGGTCCTGCACCGACCTCTCGGCGTCGAGGTACAGGCTCGCCTGGAGAGGTCTGCCAGAGGAATCACGTCAACGCGTCAAGAAACGCCAGTATCACGACAGGGGGGCACGTGCGCAACCGCAGCAGGTACGCGGATGCGCAATGACGTACCAGACCGTCCTCAGCACTGTTGGCGAGGGCCTTGAGAAGACGCGTTCACGCGTGCGGCTCTCCAGAAGATTTGAAGGCATGGCGAATACATGGCGCAGAAGCGAGATTACTACAAAGTCCTGGGTGTGGCGCCCACAGCAACGCCCGAAGACATCCGCAAGGCGTACCGCGCCCTGAGCAAGAAGTACCACCCGGACCTGAACCCGGACATGCGCGTCTATTCCGACGAGAAGATGAAGGAGCTGGTTGAGGCCTACAACATCCTCAACGACCAGCAGAAGCGCAAGGACTACGACAAGCAGCCGCAGTTCCTGGCACGCAAGCACGGCAAGGAATCTGGCCGCAAGTCTGACGCCGCGTCCTACACGAAGAAGCCGGACGCGAAGGAGCCCTCTCTCCTCGAGCGACTGTTCGGCTCGTTCATGAAGAAATCGGACAAGGGGGGTGCGAGCACGCCCCAGTACGATCCGAAGCAAGCCGACGTCCACTTCACCCTGGGTCTCACGATGACCGAGAACGAATCGTTCTACGAGCAGGCCAAGGAGGCGTTCAAGCTGGCCGTGAAGTTCTGCCCCGACCACAAGGAGGCGCAGTACAACCTGGCGCTCATGTGCTACAAGCGCGGCGAGTTCGACGAGTCACTGGTGCACTTCCAGAAGGTCTCCCAGATCGACAGCAACGATCAGTTCGCGCGCAGGATGATCAGCCTGCTGCGCGACGACTTCTGATCACGGCCACGGCGTCCCTGGGTGCCACCGACTGGCGCTGATTTGGCCACGTCGCCTCCCCTCAGGGGCCGTGGGCTTCGCACGCTGCGCCGACATCTCGATCATCTCTTCGAGTGCTACGACTACGCGGCACACCGTGAACGCGACCCGATTCGCTTCGTTCTCGCGCACGAAGACCCGGCCGACCAGGAGGTCGTCGGACTGGTGGCAGCCTGCCTTGCCTACGGGCGGGTCGACCGCGTCCTCGTCTCCATTGCCGAGGTGCTGCGTCGCACCACCGCCTCCCCTGCGCGCTTTGCCCGCGAGTTCGACCCTCGAGGCCGTGCAGAGCGTCGCGCCTTTCATGGGTTTCTCCACCGCATGACCGCGGGTGTCGAGATGCACGCGCTGTTCTCCGCCATCGGCGCGCTGCTGAGAGAGCACGGGGGCCTCGAGCGTGTATTTGCCCAGAGCCTGCCCGCGTCTTCACGCAGCGTGAAGCCAGGACTCGAGGCGCTCGTGCACCAGCTCCGTTCGCACGCCTTCGCGGCCGCACGCGCGCCCCTCGGAACACGTCGCCTGAGGTTCCTGCTGCCGAGCCCGGCAGAGGGCTCGGCCTGCAAGCGCCTCAACATGTGGCTGCGGTGGATGGTGCGCCACCAGCAGGGGCTCGATCTCGGTCTGTGGCGCTCCGCGCGTCCCGCGCAGCTCATCATCCCGCTCGACGCGCACGTCATTCGTCTGGCGTCGTTCTTCGGGCTCACGACGCGCGCAACCCCCGACTGGCGCATGGCCGAAGAGGTGACGGCCTCGCTTCGCAGGCTCGATCCGGACGATCCGGTGAAGTATGATTTTGCCCTCAGCCACATCGGCATGAGCGGCGCCTGCCTCCCCGCGGTCTGACGACGGCGCCGCTCACCTCCGGGTGCAGCAGGTCGAGAGCGGCATGGCAGGCCGATCTGCGATGGCCTGGTGGAAGGATTTTCAAGTCCGGCGTGGAATCTGTCGGAGCCCATGCATGATCTCGTGAACCGCCGCAGATTCCTCTCCATCGCCCTGCGCGCCGCCGCTGTGGGCGCGGTCTCCGCGTGCGCTGCGGTCGATGCCTCAGGCGCCGCGGTCGTGCATCCGAGGGTGGGGCTTCTGCGCAGCCGCACCTCCTTGCGGGTGCTGGGGTGGTCCGGTGCGTGGGAGGCTGACGGCGCGGCCGCGGTTCTGCGCGCACTCGGGTTGGAGGCGCGTGAGCTGGGTGACGCCGATCTGACGCGTGAGCAGCTTCGCTCGCTCGACCTGCTGATCGTCGCCAACGCGCGATGTGTCTCCCCTGCGGCGGCAGGCGCCGTGAGCGAGTGGGTATCGGCAGGAGGGCGTCTGCTCGCCACCGGTATGGCGTCCTATCGCACCGATCGCAACACCAAGGCGGGCTCGGAGAACAACTTCCAGTGGGCGGAGATCTTCGGCGCTGACTTCCAGCGCTGGATAAAGGCCTGGCCGCAGTGTGAGTTCCTCGAGCTCGACGACTCACTGGCCACCGAGGTCGGCGCGCTTCTGGCCGGACCTCCCAGAAAGCGCATCCAGCTGGGTCGCAACGCCGCCATGCTCGTGCGCCCCCGCCCCTCTGCCACCTCGCTCGCAACATGGCTGCAGGCCGACGGCGCCACGCCGACCACCGATTCCGGCAGCGCAAGCGCGGCAATCGTGCAACGCGATCGCGTGATCTACTGCGGAGAGAACCTGTTTGCGCCGGAGCTGGCGAGAAGCACAGAGGTGATGGCGCTC
>RGZZ01000123.1 GCA_010028905.1 Pseudomonadota bacterium
GCCGGCCTCGAGGTGCTGCGCGGTCTGCTGCTCGCGGGGATCTCTCGCGCCCGCGACCGCGTGGTGCGCCGGGCTGCGGCCCAGGAGCGCGATCTCGAGAAGGCCGAGCAGTTCGAGCAGTGGCGACAGTACGGCGATCTGCTGACGGCCAACATGTACCGCGTCCCTCACCGAGCCACCGAGATCACGCTCGAAGACTACATGCACGACGGCGCCCTGGTGCGCATTCCTCTCGATCCGGACAAGTCGGCGTCAGAGAACGCCCAGGCCTACTACGAGCGCTATCGCAAGAGCAAGCGCGGCGTCGACGCGATCGCAGATGTCATCACGCGCTCGCAGCACGACATCGCCTATCTCGACAGTCTCGCGTCGTCGGTCGAGACCGCGGTGGAACGCGACGAGCTGCGTGAGATCGAGGCCCAGATGATGGCCGAGGGGCTTCTCAGCGGAACCCCTCGCAAGCGCCCGCGAAGCCTCGCCGCGAAGCCACGGCGGTACGAGAAGGGGGGCTACGACATCCTGGTCGGGCGCAATCCGCGCCAGAACGAGCTGCTCACCCTCCGGATGGCGCGCCCAGAAGACTGGTGGCTGCACGCGCGTCAGATCCCGGGCGCCCACGTGGTCATTCGTGGAAAGGGCGGGGAGGCCGTGCCACCGGACGACGTCATCCGCGCCGCCGCCCGGCTGGCCGCGGGATTCAGTCGAGCGGCCTCGGCAGGACGGGTGGCGGTCGACTACACCCGCGTCAAGCACGTGAAGAAGCCCCCCGGAACGCCGGCAGGGTATGTCACCTACAGCCGTGAGCAGACGGTCGACGTGGCGCCGGGCATCGACCTGGAGGAGGCTGCGCAGTGAGAGCCTGGAAGATCTGGCGCGCGGTATCGCGGGCCAGTCACCTTGTCGCAAAGGGAGATCTCGACGGCGCGCTCGAGTGGTCGAAGCGCGCCGTGTCGCTTGCGCCGGAGAACGCGCTCAGCCATCTCCAGCTCGCGCTCACGCACCTCGAGCGGGGAGAGCCGGAGGCTGCGCTGGCCGAGCTTTCGGTTCCGCACGATGCGGCCAATCCGGCGTGGCCGGTCTTCGAGGGGCTCGCGCGGGCCGATGCCGGCGACCTCGAGGGCGCGCGGCGGCTGTTCGACGAGGCGCTGCGACAGGCACCACAGAACCGCCTGGCGCGAGGCTTTCAGGCGGTCGTCATGATGCGGCAGGGGCGTCCGGCCGAGGCGCTGGCCGAGCTCGAGGCAAGCGGTGTGGAGGCGTCTCATCGCCTGCTCGGTCGCCTCCTCGTGGAGGTCGAGCGCACGCTTGCGGGCCTTGGCGCGTCAGAGGGCAGCCGTCTGCGTGAGACGTCGCTCTCGCCGGTTTCGCGCGATGGTGATGCCCCCCCTGTCGAAGATGCTCCCGAGGGGACGAACCTCCCCTGGGGAGAGCGCATCGCGCGCAACGGCCTGCTCGATCGCCTTGTGGGGGGAATTGTCGATCCGCTCTTCGCCCAGCTCTTCGTGAGCCGTGCCGAGAAGGCGCTGTACGCCCAGCGCTCGGAGGCGGCGATCGTCGATGCACGGGAGGCGGTGCGCAGATGCCCTGAGGTGCCCCGCGGGTTCTGCGTTCTGGGGCTCGCCTATCTGCAGGAGAAGCAGCCGCGCGCCGCTCTTGCCTGTCTGCGCGAGGCGGCGCGTCGGGATGGCGAGACACCCGATGTGCTGTACGCCCTCGGCTGCTGCCATCACGAGATGGGCGAGCTCGACGAGGCGCGTCGATGCCTCACGCGCATGCTCGAAGGCTTTGCCAAGGACGCGGCGGCACACTACACGCTGGGGCAGATCGACCTCGAGGAGGGAGACGCGCTCGCGGCGCGCCGACGCTTCGAGTATGCCGCCTTCCTCGATTTCCTTCTCGTGCGCGAGCGCCTGCGAAGGCTCTCCGCTGTTCTCGCCGAGCGCGACGCCGCGGTGTGTGCGCAGCCTTAGCGTGCCGTGGTGGCGCGCAGCACGCCCGCCCGAGCGCTCTTCACCGTGACGCCGATCTCTCCGGCGCCGCGCACGAGCCACTCGATCTTCTGGCGATGTCGCTCGGTCGTTCCCCTGTAGTACGTGGTGTCGGCGTAGCCTGCGTTCACCACATTGGAGATGCCGTCGAGATGGTCGACCTCTACGCGCCGCTCGCCCATGACGAGCTCGACGCCGCTCGGCAGCGAGAGCTCGACCTCGATGGGGCGGCTGATGCGGCGCTTGCGGGCGATCTCGGTCACGTTCGTGGGAAGGTAGCCTTCATTGGCCACGGCCAGCGTGATCTTTCGCAGCACCGGCTTGCGTGACAGCACCTCCTCGTCGAATCGCTCGAGCACGAGGCGTGGCGACGCCAGTGCGTGGGCCATGGAGAAGCGGGTGAGCTGATCGCAGATCTCAGGCAGGAAGCGCGGCGGCGGATTCGACCACGAGAACAGGGTCTGCCACCCTCCGATCTCGACGGGACCGAGCTGGGGGTGCTCGAAGGGCGTCCAGTCGACGAAGGCGTCGATCTTCTCTCTGTCGTGCCAGGCGAAGATGGCAAGCATGTCTTCGGTGGTGCGCTCGCAGAGGAACTTCATGGGGTCTTTCACATCGAGGCCTGCAGCCTTGCCGATGGACCAGATCTCGGTGGTGAACGCGAAAACGCCGAGATGTTCGTAGCACATGTCGTCGAAGCCCCCGCGGATGAAGTCCTTGGGGTGATCGCGGAAGTCATGGTACACCGACATGCACGGGTATCCTGTGAAGGCCGTGCCGCGCGCGCCCAGGGCCTTGTAGGTGTCGAGATCGCCCACCGGCATGTCCTCGTCGGGCTTCATCGAGAACGGGCGCAGGATGACGGCGCTGTAGGTGTGATACGTGTTGACGCCGCAGATGTTCGGGTGCGCGTGGAGGAAATCGACCACCGCGCGGGTCTCCGGCTCGGAGAGGGGATAGTTCCCCGCTCCGCCCTGATCGAATTCCGGCACCCAGTTGTAGGGGTAGTTGCGGTTGAAGTCCATGCGGTAGGGGCTTGGCTTCACCTCGACGCGGAACTGATCCCAGTCCTCGATCATGCCTTCGCGGAAGATGCGGTAGAACTCGCCTTCGTGGTCGTCTGGGGCGCGCTTCACCAGCAGCCGGCGATCGGTGTCGCAGACCTTCCACTCGCCGCGACGATCGCGCACGCGCATCTGCAGGATGCGACCGTCGCCGTTCACGTCGCAGGGGCGCAGCCCTTCCCAGCGCTCTTCGAACGGGTAGGGGCGGTTGACCGATCGCAGGTAGTCTCCGGTCTCGAGGCAGTACTCGGCGCCATCGGGAGACAGCCGCGGCAGGATGTAGACCGTGCGGGTGTCGAGGAGGCGTGTCACGTCCGGATCGACGTTGAAGCCCTGGGTGAAGTGATGCAGCGCGTACAGGCAGGCGGCCGACCCGGCGAGCTCGGTGGCGTGGGTGTTGCCGTCCATCCAGTAGGCGGGCTTCTCATCGGCCGGGCCGGTGGCGGTGTTGGTCACCTCGGCGAGCCACAGGTCTCGCCCGTGGGGCGAGCGTCCGATGGAGTGCACCTTGACGAGATGCGGATAGGCCTCGGCCACGGCGTGCATGTACGCCGTCAGAGCCTCGTACTTGTAGTATCGACTGGGGTCGTACGCAACGCCCCGGGGTTTTCGTGTCGCCATAGGGCCGTTCGGTTCCCCTCACGCCCGCGGTTTCCTCCCGCGCGGGTGAGGCGCAGAGGAGGCGCGGTGCGCGGAGAGGAACCTCCGCCCCCATGCTTCCTCCGGTTGATCCGCGCAGCGCGCACGTCGCGCGCCTCGAAGCCAGTCGCGCCACGCGTGAGGCCGCCTGGGCGCAGGTTCGCACCCTCGGCACGGCGCGCCTGGTGGTCTTTCTTGTCTTCGTGGCCTTGGCCTGGCTTGTCACCGAGCGCCACGCGCTCGCGGGGGCGTGGCTCTGGATTCCCTTCGCGGCCTTCATCGCGCTCGTGCTGCGTCATCGCGAGGTGCTGGCGCGTCACGAGCAGGCCCGTCGCGCGGTCTCGTTCCACGACGACGCGCTGCACCGGCTCGACGATGCGTGGATCGGGCGAGGCGTCGAGGGAACGCGGTTCATCGACCCGGCCCATCCCTACAGCGGCGACCTCGACCTCTTCGGCCCCGGCTCTCTCTTCGAGCTCTTGTGCGGGGCGCGCACGGCGGCGGGAGAGGCGTGTCTCGCCCGCTGGCTGTGCGCGCCGGCAGACCTCGACACGGTGCGTGAGCGCCAGCGCGCCGTCGATGAGCTTCGCGGGCGTCTCGCGCTTCGAGAGGCGCTCGCCACGGTGTGCGACGCCCGCGGCGTGATCGATGGCGAGCGGCTCACGCGCTGGGGAGACCGCGAGCTCACGCTCACCTCACCGGTGACCCGGATTGTCGCTGCCGTGCTCGGTGGCCTGTCTTTCGCCGCGCTCCTCGCGTGGGGGGCTGGCCTCGACGCGCGCCCCTTCCTCGCGCTTTTCGCTCTCGGTCAGCTCTTTGCGCTCTGGCCGCGCGAGGCCGTGTCTCAGGTGACGCGGGGCATCGACGGACCGCGACACGATCTCTCGCTCCTGGCAGACTTCCTGGCGTGCATCGAGGGCGAGCGCGTCGCGTCTCCCCTCCTGCAGTCGCTCTGGCAGCGCCTCGAGGGGCAGCCGTCGGTGCGTCTGCGGGCGTTGATCACACGCATGGAGTACGCCGAGGCCATGCGCAACATCTTCTTCGCCCCCTTCGGCGTGGTTCTGCTCTGGTCGACGCAGGTCGCGTGCGCCATCGAAGCCTGGCGCGCGCGTGACGGGGCGCGTGTGGGGGTGTGGGTCGAGGTGCTGGGCGAGATCGAGGCGCTGCTGTCTCTCGCTGCGCTCGCGTTCGAGAGCCCCGCCGATGTGTTTCCCGAACTGGAGAAGAGCGGCCCTGTGTTCGACGGTGCGGGACTGGCCCATCCTCTTCTTCCGCGGGCGCGGGCGGTGCCGAACGATGTGCGTCTCGACGGCGGTATGCAGCTGATGCTGGTGAGCGGATCGAACATGGCGGGAAAGAGCTCGCTGCTGCGCACCGTGGGGGTGAACACCGTGCTCGCGCTCGCAGGGGGAACGGTGCGTGCGACCTCGCTGCGCATCAGCCTGCTTGCCGTGGGGGCCTGCATGCGCATCCATGACAGCCTGCAGCAGGGGGTTTCGCATTTCTATGCCGAGATCACCCGGCTGCGCCACATCGTCGACCTCGCAGGCCAGCCCGGGCGTCCCCTGCTCTTCCTGCTCGACGAGATCCTGCACGGCACGAACTCCCACGATCGGCGCATCGGCGCGGAGGCCGTGGTGCGCTCGCTCATCGCGCGCGGCGCTCTGGGACTCGTCACCACCCACGATCTGGCCCTCACCGGAATCGTCGAGGCGCTCGCCCCGCGGGCGATCAACGTGCATCTCCAGGATGAGATGATCGATGGGGTGATGCGCTTCGATTACACGCTGCGCGCGGGGGTGGTGGAGCACAGCAACGCTGTGGCCCTCATGCGCGCGGTGGGGCTCGACGTCTGATCTCCTGTCGACGCCTGCGGCGCAGCGCTGACCAGGCGTGACCAAGACATCACGAACGCGATGAGCACCGGCACCATGAAGGTGAGTCGCTCGCTCGAGAGCACCGTCTCGGCGAGGTTCATGACGGCCAGGCCCACGAGGGCCCCACGCAGGCCGAGCAGCAGCGGGGCCTGGTCTTCTGCAACGCGCTCTCGCAAGCGGCGCGTTGCCGCGCCGATGCTGATCAGCAGCGCGACGAGGCAGGCTGTGCCGGGCAGCCCGAGATACACCGGGATCTGCATGTACAGGTTGTGGGGGTGCTCGTATTCGAAGGTCTCCCCTTCCAGCGCGCGTCCGGCGTAGAGGAACGTGCGTGAGGAGAAGCCCAGGCCCAGCCACGGGTGACGGGCCATGAGAGCGAGGTTGGTCTGATAGATCACGACCCTTCGCTGGTAGTTCTCCTCCGTGCGCAGATGCAGCAGGCTCGACACGCTGGCGCGCACCTGTGGCACCGCCAGCGCGGCCAGTGCCAGGCCGAGCGAGGCCACGACCATGGCGCGCCGCAGCCGAGCCGATGTGGCATTCAGCGCCCCGTGGGCCATCACGACCGCAAACGCGATGAACCCGATTCGGGAGTGCGCGATCATGAGGCCGATCGCCTGGAGCGCGAGCAAGAGCAGGTAGAGGGCTTGCCTGCCGGGACCGCTCGCGGCCTGCCCTTCCTCTTCTGCGCGTCGGCGGTCGCTGAAGAGCAGCCCGAGGGTGATGGGCATGGCCATCACCATGCGCATGGCGATGTGGGTGTGGTGCTCGTAGTTCGAGTCGACCTGATGAAGGTCGGTGAGCACGGTTGGAGCGGAGATGAGAACCTGCGCCGAGACCAGGGTCAGGGCCACGTCGAGGATGCGCAGCAGCGGAAGGCTGAAGACGTGAAAGCCCTGGTCGAGCAGATAGCGGGTGCTGCTGTATACGATGAGGGCAGGCAGGACGAGGCTGAAGATCTGTGCGGTGTCGTGACGCCGCACCGGCCAGGCCGGGTCTGGGTCGTTCCAGAGGGGCGATGCGATGGCGACGAGACAGAGCCAGACGAAGGGCTCGCGCAACCAGCCGGTGCGGCGCAGATCGATGTCGCGGGCCGCGATGCGCGTTGCGAGGTACGTCAGCAGCAGCAGCCGGAACACCCCGCTCGCGCTGCCCCCCAGGCTTACGTGTAGCCACGTGCCCAGGTTGATCTCGAGCTTGCCCCATCCGGCAACGCATAGAAGCGCGCCCAGAACCGTGAACAGCACGCGAGCGGTGGGGGGAGGGCTGCAGGAAGGCTCGTGCGCTTCGGTCGCCATGGGCCGTCAGATTCTTGGATGCGGCGTTGAACCCTCTTCGCGCAGCTCCGCCCCGAGAGGCTCGACGAATGTCAGGCTGCGCGGGCCAGCGCGAGGCCGGCGCGAGCTCCCAGGGTGCTTCCGCCCTGGAGTCCGGTGAGCGAGCCGGCGATGAAGCCGATGGCGCCGCCCACGGGTCCGCCGACCGTGTAGCCCAGAACCGTGCCTCCGAGCGGACCGGCGATGCCGCCCACGAGACCGCCGATGGCGCCCCCCGTGGCGGCTGCCGTCGCCGCGCCGGCCGAGGCCACGCCGCGCTGACCTGCGACTTCGATGCCGCGGCGCGCACCGAGCGCGCCGAGCGCGGCGGGCCCGAGCAGGGGGCTGGCATAGGTGAGGGCCAGTCCCACGCCGGCGGCGAGCCCGAGGGCGCCGTGCACCGCGTTGAGCTTGTCCTTGCCCAGGTTGGTCAGCATCTCGGTGGCCCCGTCGGTGATGAGGAGCATGGAAGACAGGGTGGTGGCGACCTGCAGGGCCGAGCGCGTGACGGGGGCTGATGACGACCACTCCCCGATCTGCTTGCCGGCCTCCCGGAACGGGGTGTGGTCGACGAGACGCTCGAGGAAGGAGGGCTCGAGCGATTTCTTGATGACCTCGTGCCGCTTGGGATCCATCTCGCTGAGCGTCCGGTTCGACTCGAGCCCCGGCACCCGCTGGAGCTCCTTCGTGCTCTCGAAGTAGTGGGCGTGGGCTTCGGCAAAGTCTTCACGCGGACTTGTGCCGGCATAGTCGGTGAGGAACGGGGCTTGCCCGAAGGGCGCCTGGCGTGACAGCTCTCCGCGGGTCAGCATGCGGGTCAGCCCGCCGCCGAAGTCGTGGGCGTGACCCGCCTCGTGCAGCATGGTGTAGCGCAGCATGTCCGGGTTCACCGAGTCGGGAGAGACGCCTGGCGGGAGGTCGCCGCCGATGACCGAGTACGCGCACCCACCGCGAGACAAGGTGATGGCTTCCGTGGCGGGGCGGGTCACGCCTAGGATGACGCCGTTCCCGTCGTGGGGACCGATCCAGGGCACCATCTGCACCGACGAGATGGCGGAGACGTCCTTGAGCGGCAGGCGGCCCAGGGCCTCGTGGATGATGGCCTTCTCGGCGGCTGTTCCCGTGACGGCGGGGTAGAGGAACGAGGGCAGGGCCTGAAGTGACTGCAGGCCGCTGGAAAGCGTGGCCTCGACCCGCGAGGAGAGGGAGACCTGCGGCTTCGACGACGCATCACCCGAGACGCCCGACGTCTGAGGGACGAGGGGCAGCGGGCGCTGCGGAACCACGGGTCTGGGATGCGAGAAGGCGATGGCGGTCACGGGCATTCCTCCGATGCGCCCATTGTCCACCATCGCCCTCTGAGAATCCATTAAAAAGTTGTTAACCGCTGGCGTCTTCCCATCAACGACGCCGGCACGGTCACTGCGTGGGGGCGATCTCCCCCTTCTTTAGCTTTGAGACCGCCAGCTTGTGCCAGGTGGCGAGCAGGTCGCGCTGGACCTGCTCGGTGGGCGTGAGGTTCTTGCCCTCACGCAGTCGTGAGAGCTGCTTGTTGAACTTCTTGAGGTCGGCCGAGAACTCCGCGGAACGGCTGCGCGCGACCTTGTCTGCCTCATGGCGGAAGTCCTGGCGCATCAGGAAGACCATGCGCTGCAGCTTGTCTCCATCGGAGAGCGTGGGGTTCGAAGACTCGATCTGGGTCTTGTACTTCACGAGGAGCTCGGCCACGTCTCGGGTCAGTGCCGCGTTGATCTCCTTGGCCACGGCATCGACCGAGGTGAGCGCGGCTCGTTCGGCGTCGGTGCGCAGCGAGGGGATGCTCGAGATCAGGTCGCGGCGCAATCCTCGAACGGTCATGGGCGCTGATCGCTTCAGCTCGTCAGAGGCGTCCTGCACGAGTGACTGCTGGCTGTCGTGCAGGCCGAAGCGGGCCGTCGAGAGCAGGAACTCGGCATCGATGATGCCGATCCGGTTCACGGCCCAGGTCATGTAGAGCACGACGAACACGATCAGGCCGACCTTCATCTTGATGGAGCGATTCAGCCCGGCAAGCTCTTCGTCGAGGGCCTCTCGGACCTGAAGGTTGACGGCGAGGCAGACGTCGCGGGTTGCCGCTTCGTCACCGGATGACGGGGTCACGTTCTCCTGTGCCATGTCACTTCGCCTCCTTCACTTCGAGGTCGACAAGGGTGAGCAGGTCGTGCACGAGGCGCTTCGAGAGCGCGATGTCGTCATCTGGAAGCCCCTTCGTGTCGAACGCTGACAGCGTCTTCTGAAGAGAGATGATCTCGCCGATGTGTTCGACCATGATGGTGTTCGTCACGGCCATCAGGTCTTCTTCAACGTCCTTGCCAAAGGCGTCGACCGCTTTTGTCACGTCTTGCGGCGAGGCTTTCGGGAATGCCTGGCGCAGCGGCGTGCCCTCTCCCGTGAACGCGTCGAGGATGGCTTTGTGGAGCCGCGCCTCGCTGCCCTTCTGGATGCCCTCGATGAGCAGCCCGACCTGGGCCTCCACGACCTTTGACAGCTCCGGAATCGCGTCGACCGCCTCTTTCTGGAGCAGCTCGGAGTAGGTGGGGTACACCCGGGTCACGATCTGCACGGCACCGTTGGCAACGTCGGGCAGCATCTCGGGCACGTGCTTCTGCACGCTCTCCACGATGCGCTCCTTGCTGAAGTTGTCGCTGAGGGTGCGCAGGAACAGCAGGATGAATCCGAAGAGCACCACGGCCAGTCCGACGCTGAGCAGGGTGCTGATCTTGCCCAGTCGGGCGATCTCGCCCGACTGCTTGTCCTGGTACGCTTTGAGTTCTTCGAGTGTGGCTCGAACCGAGGGCGGGGAGTCAGCGGAAGACACGTGCAAGCCTCCTTCTAGCGATGTAGGGTGAAGGTCAGGTAGCCGCGATCGGACCCTTCCTTGTCCTCGACCAGGAAGAGGTCACCGGAGAGCGTGGTTGACGGGGGCACCGAGGGGGCGTCGTTGGCCATCGGATACGTGCTACCGTTGAACGCGAGCCGCACGTAGTGGGCTTTCTCGCCGCCTCCGCTCACCCGGCAGACGATGTCGCGCAGGCCGTGATGGCGGTCATTCGTCACCAGCCAGTCAGGGCGCATGCACGAGCTGTCGAGGAGGAGGCGGTACTTCGGGGCGCCATCGAAGATGAGCCCGCTGCACCCGCCGGTGCCACAGAAGTATGCGCCGCCGAGGAGCACGAGGGTCTGGGGCGGGCCGCTCTCCCGCAGGCGCACGGGGGCGTAGAGATACGAGACCACGGTCCCGTCGGGCGCGTTCACAGCGGTCGCGATGGCCTTCTCAAGGGCAGGGTCGCGGCGGGTGGGAGCGGGGGGCTGGCTCACCTTGCCCACGCGCACGCCTTGGAGCGGGGAGAGGTCGGCCCAGGTGGGCGCGGTCAGCAACAGCAGACAGACCATCAGAGCAATTTTGCGCACGTCCCACCTCCCCTGCCGTGGTTTCGCGTTGCGAGTGCGAATTCCCCCCCGGGTCCTAAGGACGTTTCCATGGCGGAGGAGTTGGCCCCTCGCGTCGTTGAAGCGGGGCCTCATGAGAAGCATGGTGATTGCAATGGTGCGTGAGGTCTTCTTCGGTCCGGACGGCGACGATCGTCTGAGAACCCTACTTTCCGAGGCCCGTCAGCGAGGGGCTGAGCTGGCGGTGCTGCCGGAGCTTGCCCTCATGCCCTGGCGTCCCGCGTCGCGCACGCCCGTCGACAGCGATGCCGAGCCATTGCGAGGGGCGACGTTCGAGCGACTTTCGCGGGCGGCGCGCTACGAGGCCATCGGTGTGCTGGGGGGGCTCATCGAGCTCGACCCGCAGTCGGGGCGTCGACACGGGACCGCGGTCCTGGTTGATGCGTACGGCCAGTACGTGTCGCACTATCGCAAGACGCACGTCCCTCAAGAAGAGGGGTTCTGGGAGGGCGATCACTACGACGCGGGCGATGATGTCCCGCAGGTCATCGAGGGCTCACCGCTGCGTCTGGGGGTGCAGATCTGCTCTGATGTCAACCGACCCCAGGGGACCCACCTGCTGAGCGCGCAGGGGGCTGAGGTGGTGCTCTGTCCGCGTGCAACGGAAGAGGCGACCTTCCCTCGCTGGCGCACCGTTCTCACCGCAAACGCCCTGGTGGGCAGCTGCTACGTGCTGTCGGTGCCGCGCCCCCGTCCGGAGGCGGGTGTTCTGCTCGGGGGGCCGTCTTTCGCGGTGGCGCCGAATGGCACCGTGCTCGTGGAGACCGAAGACACGCTCTCGTACGTCGAGGTCGAGCGTGACGCTGTGGAGCACGCCCGGCACGCCTATCCCGGCTACCTCGCCGTGCGCGCTCCGCTCTATGCCCAGGGGTGGGCCGCCCTCGGCGAGCAGCGGCGCGACTGGCGTCGCTGAGCCGCCGCTCGCCGAATCCAGGCGTTACGGGGCGATGGTGAACGAGCCCGTCGCGGTGGTGCCTCCGGTGTAGGTGACCGTGACCTGGGCCGTCTGTCCGTTCGTCTGCGCGGGAACTGCAAACGGCACCGTCGCGGCGCCGCTTGCGTCTGTCGCTCCCGATCCGTTCACCTGCGCTGCGCCGATGGCGATGACCACGGTGAACGAGGTCGACG
>RGZZ01000124.1 GCA_010028905.1 Pseudomonadota bacterium
ATGCCCACCAGACCCGTGTTGCTCACCACGACCCCGCCGCTGAGCGACTGGGCCGCCAGCACGACGGGGTTCGCGTTGGTCGACGCGACGTTGATGGGGGCGGCGATGGAGCCGATGCCGCCTGACGCGCGCAGGGCCACCGATGCGCCGCGCACCGTGCCGCCGTTGTCGGTGATGGAACCGCTGGCCGAGACGAGGCTGACCTCGCCCGCCGTGCCCGCGGTCACGTCGTTGACGCCCAGGGCGATGGTATCGCGGGCGTGCAGGGCCACGTTGCCCGCAGCCGTGATGCCGCCGCCGTTGAGGGTGAGGCCACCCGTCGGCGCGACCAAGGTCACATCGGTGCCCGCGTTGATGCCATACGTCGAATCGGTGACGGTGAGGTCGCCGGAGAGGCAGAGCGCCACCGTCGATGCGGTCGACCGCATGCCGTGGAACGTGCTCACGCCACCGCCACCGAAGCTCGAGGTGTCGATGCTGCTCACGGCCGTCACAGTGAGCGAGCCGGTCTGGCTGAAGTAGCTGCCGCTGGTGAAGCTCAGCGAGCCGATCTCGCGCACGTCGAGCAGCAGCGCGTGGCCCGTGCCCGAAGCGCCGATGCCGATGCCGCAGAGCGCCGCCCGATAGCCGCGCAGGGTGCCGCCGTTGTCGATGAGCGATCCGCCGGTCGATATCACGCTCAAGGTGCCGTTGGTGCCATTGGCCGTGAGATCGTAGCCGCCGAGGTTGATGTCGCCGCTGGCGAAGAACACCACGTCGTAGCCGCTCACGCCCCCTCCGGTGAGGGTGATGCCACCGCCATGCGAGACGAGGCACACGCGGCCAGGCCCCGTGATCGGCTTGCCCACGGTGAGCAGATTGCTGGTGGCGAACACCAGGTCACCGCCGCCCACAATGCCGTTGAGTGCCGTGGCTGCCGCGCCACCGCAGCCGGCGGTTGAGACGGTGGAAACCGAGCCGAGCGTCACGCTCGCCACGCTGTCACTCAGGAAGATGTCGCCGCTGCTGGTCGCTGCGAGAGCGGGCGCCACCAGATTGACGGGGTTCAGCGCGGTGCCCACGCCGGTCGCGCCCGACAGCGCCACCTTTGCGCCGCTCACCACGCCCGTGCCGTCGGTGATGGCACCGCTGGCCGAGACGAGACTCGCGGTGCCACTGGTGGCGCCCGCCGTGACGTTGCCGCTGCCGAGGCTCAGGTTGCCACTGGCATAGAGGGCCACGTTGCTCGTGGCACTGGTGGTCGAGATGTTGCCGCCCGTAAGCGACACGGTGCTGCCCGACGACGTGACATACACGTCGCCACCCGCCCTGACGTCGCTGCTCACCGTGAGGGCGCCCGCGGTGGTCACGCACGCCGTGGTCGAGGCATTCACGCCCGTCAGGGTCGCGGCAGCGGCGCCGCCGCAGCCCAGCGTCGAAAGGGTGTTCACCGTGCTCACGTCGAGTGCGCCCGTGGTGCTCACGAACACCCCGCCCGTGGCGCTCGAGGCGGCCATCCTGGGGGTGCTCAGCTTGATGGCGTTCACCGCGGTGCCCACGCCGGTGGCGCCGGACAAGGCCACCTTCGCGCCGCTCACCACGCCGGTGCCGTCGCTGATGGCGCCGTTGGCCGAAACCAGACTGGCCTCACCGGAAGTGGCGCCCGCCGTGACGTTGCTGGTGCCAAGGCTGATGCTGCCGTTGGCGTACAGGGCTACGTTGCCCGTGGCACTCGTGGTCTTCACGTCAGCACCATTGAGGGTGAGGGTGCTGCCCGAGGAGATGACGTACACGTCGCCACCCGCCGTGACGTCTTGGCTCACAGTGAGCGCGCCCGTCGTGGTGACGCAGGCCGTGGTCGAGGCGCTCACCCCTGTCAGGGTGGTGGCCGCAGCCCCTCCGCAGCCGAGGGTCGAGACGGTGTCGACGCTGCTCACCGCAAGCCCGCCCGTGTTGCTCACGAACACGCCGCCCGCGGTGCTCGACGCGGCCACCGTGGACGTGCTCAACGTGATGGCGCTCCCCGATGCGCCCACGCCGGTCGCGCCGGAGAGGGCAACTTTGCCGCCGCTCACCACGCCGGTGCCATCGGTGATGGAACCGTTCGCGGAGACAATGCTGGCGGTGCCGTTGGCGCCCGCAGAGATGTTGCCGCTGCCGAGGCTGATGTTGCCATTGGCGTACAGGGCCACATTGCCGGTGGCGCTGCTCGACGAGATGGTCGCGCCGCCGCTGAGGGTGATAGCGCCGCCGGTCGAGACAACATAGACATCTCCCGCGCTCGAGAGATCGGCGCCCAGCGTCAGCGCGCCCGCGTTCACGAGGCACAGGTCGGAGGCGTTTCCGGACTGCAGGCCCGACACCAGACGCGCGGCCTCGCCCCCGCATCCGAGGGTGCTGATCGTATAGACCGCGCCAATGCCGAGGGCACCCGTGCCCTTGACGAAGACGCCGCCGTTGACGCTCCTGGCCGCCACCGTGGTGCTGCCGAGCAGCACCGGCGCACCCGCGCTGCCCACAGCATTCGAGGCGGAGAGCACGACCTGGTTGCCGTTCACCACGCCCGTGCCATCGGTGATGGCGCCGTTCGCAGAGACCAGGCTGGCAGTGCCGCTGGTGCCGCCCGCCGTGACGTTGTTGCTGCCGAGGCTGAGGGCGCCGCTGGCGTACAGCGCCACGTTGCTCGTGGCGCCCGTGGTCGAGACGTTGCCGCCCGTGAGCGACACCGTGCTGCCGGATGAGGTGACATACACGTCGCCACCACCGGTGATGTCGTTGCTCACGGTGAGGGCACCCGTGGTGGTCACGCACGCCGTGGTCGAGGCGCTCACGCCCGTCAGGGTCGCGGCCGCGGCCCCACCGCAGCCCAGCGTCGAGATGGTGTTCACCGTGTTCACGTCGAGGGCGCCCGTGCCGCTCACGAACACACCGCCCGTGGCGCTCGAGGCGGCCAGGGTCGACGTGCTCAGCTTCACCGCGTTGCCCGCGGTGCCGACGCCGGTCGACCCCGACAGCGCAACGCTCTTGCCGCTCACCGTGCCGCCGTTGTCAGTGATGGAACCATTGGCGGACACGAGGCTGGCCTCGCCAGACGTGGCGCCCGCCGTCACGTTGCCGCTGCCGAGGCTGATGGTGCCGCTGGCATACAGCGCCACGTCGCTCGTGGCGCCGCTGGTGGTGACGTTGGCGCCATTGAGGGTGAGCGTGCCCCCCGACGAGGTCACGGCGACGTTCCCCGAAGCCGTGATGAGATTGCTCACCGTGAGATTGCCCGTGGTGGTGGCGCACAGCGCTCCCGAGGCCGAGAGCCCGGTGAGCTGCGATGCCGCGGCACCGCCGCAGGCGCTGGTGTCGAGGGTGCTCACCGTGCTCACGGTGAGCGCGCCCGTGTTGCTCAGATAGACCGCGCCGCTGGCGCTGCGGGCCGCGAGCGTTGCGGTGGCGAGTGTGATGGCATTGCCAGACGTCCCCACGCCGCTCGCGCCCGACAGCGCGACCTGGTTCGCCGTGACCACACCTGTGCCGTCGGTGATGGCGCCGCCGGCCACGAGGCTGGCTTCGCCCGACGTCGTCCCCGCATTGATGTTGCCGCTGCCGATAGCGATGTTGCCGCTGGCGTACAGGGCCGCGCTGCCGCTGCCCGTGCCCGCCGACACGTTGCCGCCGGTGAGCGAGAGATTGCCGCCCGTGGACACCAGCGTGGCGTTGCCGCCAGCAATCACGTCGCTGCTCACCGTGAGCGCGCCCGAGGTTCTGATGCAGAGATCGGCCGACGACGAGACCCCAGTGAGGGTCGCGGCGCCCACGCCGCCGAGCGCGGCCGTGCTCAAGGTGCTGATGGTGTTGATGTCGAGAGCGCCCGTGTTGTTGATGTACACGCCGCCACCGCTGCTCAGCACGCTGAGGGCAGGGGTTGTGATCAGAATGGCTTGGGCCGAGGTCCCCACACCCGTTGCGCCCGAGAGCGCCACCGTGTGGCCGGTCACGCGGCCCGCGCCGTCGGTGATGGCCCCGGTCGCCGAGACGAGGCTCACCTCCCCGCTGCTGGTGCTGGCGGTGACGTTGTTGCCCCCCAGGGCCACGGTGCCGCTGGCGTAGATGGCCACGTTGCCGCTCGAAGCGACCACATTGCCGCCGTTGAGGGTGATCGTCGCCCCCGTGGAGGGCGCGGTGATGGTCACATTGCCGCCGCTGCTGCTCACATTGTTGAGAACGGTGATGTTGCCGTTCGTGGTGGTGAGCCCGAGGTTGCCCACCGCGCTCACCCCCGTGACCGGGGTGTTGCTGCAGAGCGTGTTCAATGTCGTGACATTGAAGGTCTGCGTCTCAGTGAGCGTGAGCGCTCCGGCTGACGACACCGCCAGGTTGGGCGCCGACACCGTGAGGGTGAGGTTGCTCGCCGGCGAGGTGCCGTGGGTGATGAGGGCGATGCCGTTGCCCGCCGTGATGACGGGGTTGCCCACCGAGGTTGCGCTGTTGTCGATGATGGTGCCTGTGCCCCCGGTGCCGGCATTGAGCGAGACGTTGTGGGCGTTACCCGACCCCAGGGTCTGGCCGCTGCCGATGGTGATGTTGCCGCCGGCCTCGAGGCCGAGATCGTAGCCGCTGGCCACGGTGGGGGCCGAGGTCAGGGTCATGGCGCCGGTGGTGACCACGCACACGTTGCCCGACGTGGCCGAGCCGATGCCCGTGATCTGCTGGGCCGTGGCGCCGCCGCAGCCGGAGGTGTCGAGGGTCGAGTAGGTGCCGACCGTGAGCGCGCCCGTGTTGCTGAGGTACACGCCGCCGGTGGCGCTCGCCGCGGCGGTGTTCGACACGGCAAGCTTGATGGGGTTGAGGGCCGTGCCGATGCCGGTGGACGCCAACAGTACAGCGGTGTAGCCGTTGATGCCCCCGCTGCCATCGGTGATGGCGCCGTTCAGCGAGACCGCGCTCGCCTCGCCGGAGGTGGTGCCTGCGTTGAGGCTGTTGGTTCCCAGACTGATGTTGCCGCTGGCGTAGAGGGCCGCATGGCCGTTCGTGGCATTGGCGGAGACGTTGCCGCCACCGAGCGTGATGGTTCCGCTGGGCGCCGTGAGAATCACGTTGCCGCCGGCGGTGACATTGCTCGCCACGATGAGGTTGCCCGTGATCTCGAGGCAGATGTCGCCGTTGGCGGCGCTCAGACCGACGCTGGACGAAGCGGTCGCCCCACCGCAGCCCGAGGTGTCGAGGGTGCTGTAGGTGCCGATGGTGAGGCCACTTCGCTCACTGTTGAGAACGAGCGACCCCGTGCTGCTCGTGGCCGCCAGCTGGCCAACCGCTAGGTTTAGCGGCGTGCCCGGGGCACCCGCGCTTGTATACGTGCGCATCACCAGGCGATTGCCGCTGATGAGGCCCGTGCCCTCGGTCACGGTGTCCGTGACCGAGACGAGGCTCACCGTTCCGCTCGTCGCACCGGCCGTCACATTGTTGTTGTTGAGCGCGATGGTTCCGTTGGCATGGATGGCCACATTGCCGCTCGTGCTCGTCGACGTGACATCGCCGCCGCTCATGGTGACGCTGCCGCCAGACGACACCACCGTGGCATTCCCTCCTGCGGTGATGTCGTTGTTCACGGTCAGGTTGCCGGTGGTGGAGACGCACACGTCGGCCGTCGTCGACGTGATGCCCGCGATCTGCTGCGCCGCGGCACCGCCCGATGCGGACGAGTCGAGGGTGGATACCGTCCCCACCACAAGGTCGCCTGTGTTGGAGATGTACACGCTGCCGCTCGTGCTCAACGCGCCCACGGTCACGGTGGCCGGGTCGGTCAGCAAGGGCTTCGCCCCGGTGCCGATCCCTCCGGGTGCCACGAGTGCGATGGTGCGGGCATATACCGTGCCGCCTCCCGCGTCGGTGATGGCGCCACCGCTCGAGACCAGGCTGGCCTCGCCCGAGGTCATCCCGGCGTTGATGTTGTTGGCGCCACTGATGGCGATGCTGCCGTTGGCATACAGCGCCACGTTGCCCGTGCCGCTGGCCGCGGTGACGCTGCCCCCGTTGAGCGTGATGGTGTTCGACGCCGATGGCGTGCCGGTCGATGACACCAGCGACACGTCGCCCCCGCTCGTCACATTGGCCGCAACCACCATCGAACCAGTGCCACGCACGCTCACATCCTGTCCCGCCGTGGTGGCCGAGACCCCCGTGAGGGTACCGCTCACGCCGCCGATGGCGGTGGTGTCGACGAGGCTGTACTGACCGATGTTGACGCCGTTGCCCGTGTCTTTGATGTAGATCGAGCCGCTCGTGCTCTGGGCCGCCAGCTGCGACGCGTCGATGACGAAGTCGCTGCCCGACGCGCCGAGGCTGTTCACGGTCTGCAGCACCACGCGGTTTCCAGTGACCGTGCCCGTGGTCTCGGTGATGGTGCTGCCCGAGGCGAGGCTCACCGTACCGGTGGTGCGGTTCGCCGAGATGCTTTTGGGCCCTAGAGCGATGGTGCCAGGGCTGTACAGGGCGACGCTGCCATCGCGCGATGCAATGCCGTTGATGGCCTGACCGCTGCACAGCCCGTTCATGGTGTAGACAGCGAATCCGGTCGAAAGACTGTCGACCAGCGAGACGCTGCCTTCGCCGTAGGCCGCCAGGTTGGGGGCAGACACGTTCAACGCAAGGGTCGTGACTCCGTGGATCTGCAGCCCGATGGCGTGCGCCGCGGTGATGACCGCGGTGGTTGTGGTGCCTGTGTTGTTCACGATGGTGCCGGTGCCGTAGCTGTACGAACCGTTCCGACCGGTCATGCCCGCTTCGAGCACGACATCGTGCACGTTGGCCGAGCCCAGGGTCTGCCCCGACTGCAGCGTGATGCTGCCGCCCGCCTCGAGACCGATGTCGGCGCCGTTGCCCACGGTGGGCGCCACATCCACCGACAACGCGCCCGCGGTGGCCACGCAGACGCTGTCAACGGTGGAGCTCACGCCCGCGATGGGCGCAGCGGTCACGCCGCCCCACCCGCTGGTGTCGAGAGTGTTCACGTTGTTGAGCGACAACGCGCTCGAGCTGTTGCTGAGGTTCACGCCGGCGCCCGTGCTGATCGCTCCCACCACGGCGGTGTTGATGAGAAGCGGCGTGGCACCTCCCACGCCAGTGGGTGCGATGAGCGCCACGGTGTAGCCGCTCACGCGACCAGTGGTTCCCGTGATGGCGCCGGAGCCCGACACGATGCTCGCCTCGTGGGGCGAGGTCATGCTGGCGCTCACGTTGTTGCTGCCGATGCCGATGCTGCCAGCTGCGTAGATGGCCACGTCACCGCCGCTGCTCGACACGTTGCCCCCGGTGAGGGTGATGGTGGCCCCCGTTGATGGCGCGGTGATGATCACGTTGCCCCCACCCGCCACATTGCTGCTCACCGTGAGGTTGCCAGACGTGGTGAGGCCGATGCCGTTGGCCGCGCTGATACCCGTGATGGTGGCCGAGGACGCGCCACCGCAGGTGATGGTGCTGAGGGTGTTCACCGCGCTCACATCGAGGGCGCCCGTGGCGCTGAGATAGACAGCCCCGTGGCTGCTCGAGGCGGCGACCGTGGGTGTGTTGAGCAACAGGCGACTGGCGGCTGCCGACGCGCCGATGTCATTGTAGGCCGACAGCGCCACCTGGCTGCCGCTCACGGTGCCCCCGTTGTCGGTGATGGCGCCGTTCGCCGACACGAGACTGGCGGTGCCCGTACCGCTGCCCGCTGTGATGCTGTTCGCCCCCAGGCTGATGTTGCCGCTGGCGTACAGCCCTACGCTGCCGCTGCTCGTGGTGGCCGACACGTCTGCGCTGCTGAGGGTGATGGTGCCCCCCGACGAGATGAGCTCGACGGTTCCAGGACCGCTCACCACGTTGTTCACGGTGAGGTTGCCGCTCGTGCCCACGATGACATTGGCTGCGGTCACAGCCGTCGAGGTGACCCCCGTGAAGGTCTGGGCCGCGGCCCCCCCGTCAGCGGTGGTATCGATGCTCGACAGCTGTCCGATGGTGAGCGCGCCGCTCACGGTTGTCGTGCCTGCCATGTTGCACACGTACACGCCGCCGGTGGGGCTGATGGCCGCAATCGTCGGCGTCACAAGATGAATGACATTGCTGCCCGTGCCGATGCCCGTCTCGCCGCACATGGCGACCGACAGACCGGTCACAACGCCCGTGCCGTCAAAGATACCGCCCGTGGCCGAGACGATGCTCACCGCGCCGTTGGTTGCGGTGACGTTGTAGCTGCCGAGGCTGATGTTGCCGTTGGCGTAGAGGGCCACATTGTCGCCCGTGCTGCGGACGTACCCGCCATTGAGGGTGATGCTGCCGTACGGGGCCACGACATACACCGGCCCGCTCCCGTTCACGTTGCCCGCCACCGTGAGGTTGCCCGACGAATAGACGTGCACGGGGGTGGCCGCATCTGTCGACGTACCTCCGTTGGTGTTGTCGACACCGCTGATCGTGGGATGCGCCAGGCCGCCGTTGAACCAGCTGCCGGTATCGACCACAGAGACCGATCCGATGGTCAGCGCGCCCGTGGAATTGTTGACGTGAATGGCGCCCCCGCGGCTCAGCAAGGCCAGCACGGTGGCGTTGATGTTCACCGGGCCGAGGGTGCCGAGGTCGTAGCCCGGCGAGTAGCGGGTATCGAACACCACGTTGTAGCCGTAGATCTGACCAGTGGTCTGGGTCACCGTGTCGTTCACCGATGTGAAGCTGGCGGTGCGATTGCCACTGGTCGAGCCCGCCCGGATGTTGAAGCCTCCCATGGCGATGCGACCGCTGGCATAGAGGCCCACATTGCCGCCCGTGCTGTTGACGGCATTGCCGTTGACATCGCCGCCAGTAAGGGTGATGGCGCCTCCCGTGGAGACGAGCAGGATGTCGCCCCCACAGGTCACGGGCTGGTTCACCGTGAGGTCACCGCTCGCGGCGATGCCCACGAGCGTAGGCGCGTGAACGCCCGTCACCGTCTGAGAAGCCGCACCACCGCAGCCCGAGGTGTCGACGGTGCTCACCTGATCGATGGTGAGTGAGCCCGCGTTCTGGAGGTAGATGACCCCGAAGGCCCCGGTCGACTGGGCCGCGAGGTTCATCGTGGCCGACCCTACCGGGGTGGCCAGCTGTAGCACACCCGTGCCGGTCGAACCGATGGATCCCTGGGCCGAGAGCACCACGCTGGGGGCGCTGATGACGCCCCCATTGTCACCGATGGAGTCGTTGGTGCTGACCACGCTCACCTTGGTGTGCCCCGTGAGGTCGTTCGCACGCAGATCGATGTAGCCGTTTGCGTAGAGCGCCACGCTGCCCGTGGTGGCCGTGACGTCGCCGCCGTTCAGGGTGATGGTGTTGTTCACGTTCGATGAGACATCGGCGGACACGAGGGCCACGCTGCCCCCGGCCGTCACATCCGCGGCCACCACGAGCGCGCCGGTGGTGTGCACGCAGACGTCGCCCGGGGCGGTCAGGCCCACACCGCTCGACGTGACGTACCCGCTGCTACCCGCATAGGCCGAGGTATCGACCACGGCGTAGCGGCCGATGGTGAGACCGGTCCCCTGGTTGTCGATGGCGGCCGAGCCGCTGCCCACCGAGCCGGACAGATGGGTGGTGCTGACCTCGAGGGGCGAACCCACGCCCGTAGCGGTCTGAAGCACCACGGTGCCCGCGGTGACGAGGCCGGTGGTCTCGGTCACGGTATCGGCAAGCGAGACGAAGCTCGCGGTGCCCGTGGCGTTGGCTGTGACGTTGCTTGCGCCGAGCGAGATGGCGCCGTGGGCGTACATGCCCACGCTGCCCTGGGCGGCGCTTACGTTGCTCAACGTGGTGGTGCCATTGCCCTGCAGCGTGATCGTGCCCGAGGGAGCCACTGCGAGCACATTGCCGTTCGTACTCGTGACATTGCCCCCCACGCTGATGTCGCCGCCCTGCGCGTTGAGCGCAACCGTGCCGCTGCCCGTCACGGCGGCGCCGGTGGTCACGTCACCGCTCGCCTGCACCGTGACCGTCGACCCCGTGCTGGTGATGGTGGCTGTGGTGCTGATGTCTCCGTTGCTCGCAACGACTTGGGTGGCGCCGCCGCCCTGCACCGCGGTAGCCACGCTGATGTTGCCGGTGGTGGCGGTGAGGGTGACCGCGTTGGTTGCCACCGCACCCGTGGCGACCCCGCCGATGCCGCAGATGGCGGCCAGCGTGGTGTTGTCGGTGACGGTGAAGCCCTGGGTGTCGGTGAGGGTGAGGCTACCCCCCGCAAGCGCTGCGAGAGAGGGGGCGTTCACCGTCAGGGTGATGTTCTGGCCGTTGCCGTTCGACTGCAGCGAGATGCCATGCCCCGCCGTGATGACCGCAGAGCCAGGCGCCGGACTCGACCGACCGTCGATGATGGTTCCCGAGCCCGCGGCGCCGGCAACGAGCTCGACATCGTGGTTGGTCACGGTGCCGAAGGCCTGGTTGAGCGTGATGTTGCCCCCCGCCTGCATGGCGATGCTGGTGTTGCTGCCGCTGGCCACGGGAGCCGCGTTGAGGATGAGCGCGCCGGTGGTCTGCAGCCACACGTCGCCGGCAGCGGCGCTGATGCTGCCCACCGATCGGCTGGCCTCGCCATAGTAGCCCGAGGTGTCGACGGTGGACAGCGACCTCACCGTCAGCGACGTCGACGTGTTTCTGACGTAGACCCCGCCAGGAGCGGCCGAAGATGAGGTGGTCTCTGCCGCCAGGTTGGTGGCGCTGATGAGGATGGGATTGGCGCAGCTTCCCACGGCGCTGGAGGCAGAGAGCACCACCGAGGTGGCGGTGATGGAGCCGGTGGTATCGGTGATGGCGCCCGTGTGGGCCACGAGACTGGCGGTGCCGGCCGCGTTCACCGTATTGGCATTGAGGTCGATGTTGTTGAGGGCGTACATGCCCACGTTGCCCGCGCAGCTCGTGATGTTGCCCCCGTTGAGGATGATCGATCCACCCGGCGCCACGACATAGACGTTGCCGCAGGCGTACACATCAGACAGCACCACGATGTCGCCGGTCTGCTTGACGAGGTTGAGGGCGTTGCCCGCGTGGATGCCATTCACCTGCGTGCCGCTGCAGATGGCGTTCAGCGTTGTGACGTTGTACGAGATGGTGTCGTAGAGGTTCAGGTCGCCGTCGGTGTAGATGGCCAGGTTCGGTGTGGTCACGGTGAGCGTCCCGGTCGATGGCAGATTGTTCGCGTTGTTGTGCGAGGTGAGAACGACGTACCCGCCGCCATTGTTGAGATCGGCGTTCGACGTGGTGAGAATGACCGCCGACCCCGCCGGCGCGCCCGTGCTGTCGATGATGGTGCCGCTGCCGTTCATGCCGGCTTCGATCGACACCGCACGGGTGTTCGCGTCTCCGATGATCTGATTGGCGCCGAGAGTGACGTTGCCCCCCGCCTCGAGGCCGATGACGTGCCCCGTACCCACCGTGG
>RGZZ01000125.1 GCA_010028905.1 Pseudomonadota bacterium
ACGTTCACCCTCTCGGTGAGCACAGCAGAGGGCGAGGCTCTGCGGCGCACGGTGACAGTGAGAAAGGTCGCCTACGGCAGACAGTCGATCTGGCTTCCCGAGGCCATGCTCGCCACCTACGACAGCCCCCGCGCGAAAGCCGATGACCGGCTTCTTCTCACCGCCGCGAAGCAGTTCACCCCGCAGCGGTTTTGGCGCGGCCCCTTCCGGCTGCCGGCGCTGGGTCGGCTCAGCACCCGCTACGGCCAGGCGCGCACCTACAACGGCTGGCGCAAGGGATGGCACAAGGGGCTCGATGTGGCGGCCGGCGCTGGGGCCCCTATTCGCGCGCCCGGCGGGGCTCAGGTCGCCGTGGTGGCGCCGGGCCAGCTCGTGAACGGCAACGCCACCCTCCTCGACCACGGCATCGGTGTTTTCTCGCTCTACATGCACCAATCGCGCATCGACGTGAGAAAGGGGCAGCCCGTGACACGGGGGGGGCTCATCGGGCGTGTGGGAAGCACAGGGGCCGGCACGGGACCGCACCTGCACTGGGCCTGCTACGTGCATGGGGTCCCTGTCGACCCCCAGGTGCTCTTGCACGCTCCCTGGTAGAACAAGGCCCGCAGCGTCCCCGCCTCGCGCGCAGCCTGCCGAACCAGGCCCGTCGCGCACCCCGAGGCTTCCCGTACCCTTGCGCACCTCGCGCGCGAGCGGTCGGTCAGAGCTTCTGCAGGATCTGCGACATGGGCTGCATGCTGGCGATGATGAAGATGCCCACGAAGAATCCCATCACCAGCATCATCAGCGGCTCGAGAGCGGCGACAAGGCTCTCGAGGGTGTAGGTGAGCTGCACCTCATACATGTCGGCCACCCGAGACAGCAGCGACGGCAGGCGCCCCGTCTCCTCGCCCACGCTCACCACCTGCAAAAAGCCACCGCGGAAGAACTCGGTCTCCTCGAGGGCCTCGCGAAGCGTGGCCCCGCTCGTGATGCGCTCGATGGCGAGGTCAGTGCGCTCGTCGAGCGCGGGGTTCCCACTGGCCACGAACGAGAGCCGGATGCACTGATCGATGCTCACGCCACAGTTGAGCATGATCTCGAGAGCGCGGCTGAACCGGGTGATGGCGATGGTGCGCAGCGAGGGACCGATGACGGGCAGTCGCAACCCCCATCGCGCCAGCTTCAGCTTCACGCTGCGACGCGCGTACAGCTCCGGCAGCACCTTGACGGCCACCAGCGCTCCCAGTGCCACCGCCAGCGCGAAGTACGGGCTCGATACGACCTTGGCGAACACGAGAACCATTCGGGTGAGAAGAGGCACCTCGACCCCCAGGCTCTCGATGAGCTTGAACAGCCCCCCGAAGAGGTAGGGCGGAATGACGACGAGCGCTGAGACCGTGACCGCAAAGATGAACAGCGGATAGGTGAGGGCGCCCTTGACCCGCATGGTGACCCGTCGGCGCCCTTCCTCATACGAGGCCAGCCGATCGAGGAGGTGATCGATGTTTCCCGTCACCTCGCCCACCTGCACGAGGCGCACCTCGAGCTCGCTGAACTCGTCCGGCCACTTCGCCATGGCCGCCGAGAGCGACTGCCCGCGGCTCACGGTGGCGCTCATGGCACGGCAGACGTGTGCCATGTGCTCGTCGTCGCCTTGTCGACCCAGCAGCTCGAGGGCTCGATCGATGCGCACGCTCGCCACCAGCAGGGTGGCCAGAGAACGATAGAAGAGGCGCAGCGAATCTGCCTTCAGATGCTGCTTCATGAGCGTCGGCATCTTGAAGGGGAGGCGCGGCGCCTCTTCTTCGGGCGGCGGCGAGGCGTCGATGTGCTCGACCGGCCGCCCGGGTCGACGAATCGTCAACGGCCCTGGAACTGGGCCGTGCGCTTGTCGCAGTAGGCGGCAAGCCCCTCTTTGGCGTCTTCGCTCTGGAAGAGCTGCTGCTGGAGCTCGCGCTCGATGGAGAGGGCCTCGCTGAAGGGAACCTCGGCGCCGGAGATGACCGAGCGCTTGATGAGGCCCACCGCTTTGGCCGCCTTGTTCGGGGGAACGAACTGGCGCGCGTAGTCGAGCACGTTCTGCATGAAGTTGTCGTTGTCGAAGACGTGGTTGACGATGCCGAGCTCGAGAGCCTCTTCAAACGAGAACACGCGCCCCGTCGTCATGAGCTCGATGGCCTTCGGCTTGCCCACCAGGCGCACCAGGCGCTGGGTGCCGCCCGTTCCCGGAAGCACGCCGAGGTTCACCTCGGGCAGGCCCACCTTGCCCGCGTCGCGACGGGCGATGCGGATGTCGGCGGCCATGGCGATCTCGAGTCCGCCGCCCACGGTGTGGCCGTTGAGGGCTGCGATGACCAGCTTGGGGGTCTGCTCGAGACGGTTGAGCGTCTCGTTGGCGTGCAGGCAGAAGAAGTACTTGAAGCGCGGGGTGACCTCGCGCAGCATCGAGATGTTGGCCCCCGCAGAGAAGAACTTGTCTCCCCGACCGCGGATGACGATGACGTGAACCTCGTCATCGAAGCGGGCCTGCAAGATGGCCTCGTCGAGATCGCGCATCATCTCGTAGGTGTAGGTGTTCGCGGGGGGATCTTGCAGCTCGAGGATGGCGACTCCGCCCTCGACTCGATACTCGACCTTCTTCGTTACGGTTTCAACAGCCATCTGACGACCTCCATCAAGTGCAGCGCCGCGCCTCTCGGCGGCGAGCCGCCGCGTGTTGCCACGGCGGAGACAGGCCCGTCAGGCGCCGCGGGCGCGAGCGTGGGCCGCCCTCGTATTCGCACCTGTACCCGTCGTTCCTTCTTCTGACAACCTGGAAGCGCAGCCCGAGCAGCGCGAACGAAGGACTCGACGCCTGAGGGCGAAACATGAGAGCACCCATGAGCAACCTTTCGCCCTCGACCACCGCCATCGTCTTCGATTTCGACGGCTGCATCGCCGATTCGCTCTCTCTCTTCCATCGGCTCTACCAACAGACGTGCGACCACTTCAACCTGCATCTGCCGGTCTCCACCCCCGATGCGTTCAGGGCCTGGTACAACGCCCGATGGGAACGCAACTTCCTTGACATGGGCGTCTCTGAGGAGAACGTGCAGGAAGTGCTCGACTATGCGCGCGCCCACGTCGATTACAGCAGCGTGACCCTCTTCCCTGAGGTGGTGAGCGCTGTGCGCAGTCTTGCGCCGCAATACCGCCTGGGCATCGCCTCCACCACCGACGCGAGCGTCATCGAGGGCAAGCTCGAGGCCGAGGGCCTGCGCCACCTGTTCGGCGTTGTCATCGGCGGTGAAGAAGGCGGCAGCGACAAGATCGCGCGCTTCGGAGACGCATTGAAGGGGCTGGGCGCCGAGGGGCGCCACTCGGTGGGCATCGGAGACACCCCCCTCGACGTGCACTGCTCACGGCACTGGGGCATGCGCACCATCGGTGTGACCTATGGGTGGAACGCCGAGCACCTGGTGGCCGAGGCGAGGCCCGACCGGCTCGTTCGCCACCCGAGTGAGGTCGAGGCGGCAATCCGCTCGCTGCTCGCCTGAGCACCTGCCACAGCCGCCCGGCTGGCTATCCCTCGGCGCGACTGGGATAGAGCGCGTCTGCAGCCGCCTCTCCCTCGGCCACGAGACGCTCCACCTGCGCGATCAGCGCGGCGGGGTGGTAGGGAGCCGTGATGCCACGCACGTGCGGGTAGGTCTGCAGCACCTCGTTCGGCATGGCCACGTCAGAGATGACGACGCAGTGCAGGTGGGGCTGGAGCTCTCGTGCCATCGAGACCAGCTCGAAGACGTTCACCGAGGTCAGATGCGCAGACGCCACCATCACGTGAAAGCCCACGCTCTCGAGCTGCTCCATCGCCTCTTGCACGCTGTCGCAAGCCACCACATCGCAATCCTGCGAGAGAAAGGTCTGGGCCAGACGCAGCGTTCGCCGCGTCTCATCGACCAGAAGGGTCTTGGGCTTGGGGAGCGGGTTCATCTCACAGACTACTTCTCGACGAGCCCGCCGGCGCCTTCCTCGCCTGCCAGCGAGGTCTAAGTGCCCCCGCCGGGCTGCGCCTCGGGCTCACCCCTGCTACTTCTCGGGCTCGGACTCAGGCTCGGTCTCGGCCGCGGGCTCGACTGCGGCCTCGACCGCGACCGCGGCCGCGAGGCGCGTGTGTCGAACGCAAGCCCCTTCTCGTCAGCGCTCGCCGACGCCAGGCTCGAGACGTGGGAGAGTACATCGGCAACCGCGAACGCAACCACCTC
The DNA here is from genome assembly GCA_010028905.1 of Pseudomonadota bacterium. Lineage (NCBI taxonomy): Bacteria > Pseudomonadati > Pseudomonadota > Pseudomonadota bacterium. Next base: position 4,227 of record RGZZ01000125.1, read on the forward strand.
GAGCTCGAAGCGGCCAGACTCCACCTTCGACAGATCGAGGACGTCATTCAAGATTCCCAGCAGCGCCGTGGCGGCCGCATGCGCCTTGCCCACGTAGTCGCGCTGACGTGGCGTGAGGTCGGTGCAGAGCGCCAGGTGCGACATCCCGATGATGGCGTTCATGGGGGTTCTGATCTCGTGGCTCATGTTGGCCAGGAACTCGCCCTTGGCGCGCAATGCCGCTTCCGCGCGCTCACGGGCGTCGTGGAGATCGTCAACCATCGACTCGATGCGCGCCATCTGGTCAACGAGCTATGAGCCACGCCTCTGTCCGCTCGTAGAACATGAACCCGTACATCACGAGCAGAAAGCCCCAGAGCTGAATCAGATCGGCCTGCAGGGCCCCGCCGAACAGATAGGCGCCCACCAGTGACGTCGAGAGCATGGTTGCCCAGAGCACGCTCCGGGTGGAGACAGGGAAGTATCGCGGCAGCAGCCGGTAGAGCATCAGGTACGCCACGTGGGCCACGAGCATGACAGAGAAGAACCAGAGGAGCTTCGGCGCCTGGAAGACCCAGCCCACGAACAGATACGGCAGAATGACCATGAAGATCGACGCAAAGAGCGAGAAGTTGCTCAGCCGCTTCCAGGTCTTGAGACGCTCGGTGTCACCAGGCTCGACCCCGCCCTCGACGATGGTGCTCAGCCAGCGCGGGAGTTTTTCAAACGGGTTTGTCACGGGTTCCCTCCGGCCGAGCAGAGCTCCCTTCGGCGGAAGGCGCGTCCTTCAGCGTTCACCGCGGTCGCCCGCCCCACGCACGCTTGCGCTGGCGCCTCAATCGTGCGTGTAGGGCAGACGCGACGGCTCAGGCGGTGAGCACGTGGAAGATGGCGGCCCGCTCGAGCGGTGAGAAGCCGAGCAGGAAGTCGCCGAGGCTGTCGGCGGTGATGGGCAGATCGTCCGTGTTGCGCACCGTCGCCTCGAGCCGCCCGCCGTCGTCGACAAGACGCAGGTGCATGGGGGCGCCACCCTCGTGACCCGTGAGCTCCACGGCGCCATCGCTCGCGCGCCGGATGTCGAGATCAAAGCCGAAACCGCTCTGATGTCCTTCGACGTGGGCCGCCTGATCGAGGCCAGGGGAAACGTGGAGATCGAGACCGTAGCCACGCAGGTGGCCGACCACGTCGGTGGTGCCGTTGTTGTTGAGATGGATGTCGAGGTCGAGCCCAGCTCCGTCTTGCGCGCCCTGGAGCTTCATGGGCGTGCCGTGGGGGTGGGGGTGGCCCGGTGAGGTGTACATCGAAATCAAGCTCATCATGTGGCGCAGTGTAACAGGTTCTGCCCGAAGGGTGAGATCTGCGATGTTAACGGTTGGCGCAGATCACCGTACCGCGATCGCCCGACCCGCGCGCCACCGACCTTGCAGGCAGATCGTCGGCCTCTTTTCGGCGCAGGCAGAGGGCAGGCCGCGCAAAGACCGAAAGCCTGCATGACCGCTGAGAAGATGAGGGTCCTGCCCCGCAATGATGATCAAGCTCATGTTCCTGCCAATGATGCTCAAGGTGCTGACGAAGACGCACCGCCCCTATGTCTGCGCCCTTCTCTACACCCTCCTCATCATCACCAACGGCCTGATCTTCGACGTGGCCTTCGGCGGCACATGGCAGAGCGCCGCTCTCGAGGCCGGCAAGGCCTTGGGAGGCTCCGCGCTCTACTTCCGCCTGCTCGAGGAGCTCGACGGCGCCGATGCCGCCTACTTCGGCGTTCTGGCCCTCGGATTCATCGCGCTCGTCGCAATCTGAGGCAGCGCGGAACGCCGCTGCAGAGCGGTTGCGCGCCTCAGGGCGCGCCAGAGAGAAGGGCGCGAACGAGCACCATCGCGGCCCCGCCCATGACGATGATGGCCAGTCCGCCGAGCAGGTTCGAGAGCCAGCCGTTGACGTGACGCCCCACCACGCGGCGGTCATTGCACGCCAGCAGCAGCAAGGCGATCAGCGGAGGGGCGACGATGCCGTTGATGACCGCGGCGTACAGCAGCCCTCGCACCGCGCTGAGCTGGTTCACGAGATTGAGCAGATAGCCCGCCACAGTGGTCACCGCGATGGTGACGTAGAAGGCCCGCGCACGCGCCAGCCTGCGATAGAGACCGTAGCGCCACCCGAAGACCTCGCAGACGGCATAGGCCACCGAACCCGCCATGGTGGGAATGGCCAGCAGGCCGGTGCCGATGATGCCGAGGGTGAAGAGCCCGTAGGCCGCGCCTCCAAGAGGCTGCAGGGCGCGAGCGGCGTCCTGGGCGGTCTGCAGCGGCTGTCCGCGAAGGGTCGAGGCGGTGCACAGCACGATGAAGAAGGTCACCGCCTGAGACGCCGCCATGCCGATGGCCGTGTCTGCCCGCACGCCGCGAAGGTCGTCGTCAGAGGGGGAATCGAGGGGATGCGCCGGTGCCACCGCGCTCCCATCGGCGATGGCCTCCTCGACCGTCTCTGCAGCCTGCCAGAAGAAGAGATACGGCGAGATGGTCGTGCCGAGAAAGCCCACGACGGCCATCAGGTACTCTGCGTCAGGGCGAAACGATGGGACGAAGAGGCTGCGGGCCACCTCGCCCCAGTCCTTGTGCACCCAGGGCAGCAGCGCCGTCACCACGTAGGCCAGCAGCGACAGGCAGAGCCACTTGAGGTAGCGCACATACAGGCGATACGGAACGAACACCTCGAGCAGCACCGTCGACAGCGCGAGTCCGGCAAGCCAGAGACCGAACGATCCCCCTGCCAGCGTCTGGGCCGCTCCCGCCATCACGTTCAGATCGGCCCAGATGTTGATGACGTTCGCCAGGGTGAGCAGGGTCACCGCGATCAAGACGAGAGAGCGGGGATAGAAGCGTGATAGAACGGCGGCCAGCCCCTGACCGGTCACGCGCCCGAGACGCCCGCACATCTCCTGCACCGCCATCATGAGGGGGGTCGACAGCGTGACCAGCCACAGAAGGCTGTAGCCGAACTGCGCGCCGACAACCGAGTAGGTTCCGATGCCCGAGGGGTCATCGTCGGCAGCCCCGGTGATCACGCCTGGGCCCACCTTCCCGAGAATGGATTCTCGGGTCGCAATCTCATCGGTCGATCGAACCGCGCGGCTGAGGTCTTCGAGATCTTCGGCAAGCGTCTCCGCCGACGGGTCGCTGGCGCGGGCGGCATCGGCCTCTTCCCGATAGGCCTGCTTGAGCAGATCAGCCATCTCACCAGGAGACAGCGCTCCGTGCTCGGCGCGCAGCCGCCTCGCCACCCGCTCCGCCATCTCGTCAGAACGAGGAACCTCGCGCCTCGCGTCCGGGCGCGGGTCGGGGTCGCTGGGTTCCGGAAAACGCGCTTCGCTCACTTCTTCACGCTCCCCCTTCGAAAAGGCGAGCGAATCGCCCTGCCACAGGACACCTCGGCAACGGGCCGAATTCCCCCACTGTGACGGGACTCTCACGGACAGGCAGCATCAACGCCCCTTTCTCCACGCAATTCCCCTGCCGTGCTCAGCCTCCCTCGCCTCCACAACGCCCCGTCGCGCGCAGCCTCCCCGTCCACCCCTCGATGCGGTGCGCGGCAACCCGGCGGTCGCGCGGCTTCACACTGGTCGAGATGCTCGTCTCATCGGTGGTCATGCTGCTCGTGATGAACGCGCTCTACGACCTCTTCACCGTGGGCGGGCGCATGCTCATGGTGGGACAGACCCGCGCCAACCTGCAGGCGGCGGCGCTCGTGGGGGTGAACGGGGTCGCATCCGATCTGAGAGAATCGGCGCTGGCTCTCGTCACGGTAACGGGCCCCGGGACCACCCCCACCCTGTCTCTGCGCATGCAAGACCCGAACAGCGGGCTGATCTCATCGTTCGCCCCCTTGCCGTACTTCGTCATCTACTACCACGACCCCGTGAACCGCACGCTCATGCGAAAGATCTGGGGCAACGTCAGCGGTGACCCGGTCACGTTCTCCCCGAGTCCGCTGCTGCTCAACACGAGGCTCTCCGCCGCGCAGCTCGCGCAGATCATCGCCACCCCCAACGGCACGGAGCGAGCGGTGGCGAGCATGGTCGACCAGTTCGCGGTAACGCCATCGCCCTACCCTGTTCTGGCGCCCACGGCGCAGCTGACCATCTCGCTGAGCCTGAGCACGCAGCTGCAGTCGGCGTCGTACGTCGAGTCGGCCATGACCGCCGTGGCCCCAAGGAACAAGATCTGATGCGACCTCGACGAACAGGCTTCGCGCTGGTCGACATCCTGGTGAGCAGCACGCTCCTCGTCGTGGTGTTCTTCGCCCTGATGGAGGTGATCCCGTCGGCGCTGAAGAGCCTGCGCTCGGGGCACGACCTCATCGGTGGCGCCAACGTGGCCCAGATGAACATCGACCAGTACCGATATCTGGCGTTCAGCAAGCTGCCGCCAGATGGCACGGTTGCGCTGCCCGCGGTGACCCTGAACGGGGTCTCGTACCAGCCCCGCGCGGTGTTCACGACCCGTAACGCGGGCTACGTGCGCGATGTTGCGGTGACGGTGACGTGGCCTTCGCAGCAGCGCTCCGCTGCAAGCAGCCAGAAGGCCTCGTACACCGTGCAGACGTCGCTGTACAACTTCACGAACCCATGAGACACCGCAGATGACGCGAGCCGCAGCAGAACGAGGCCTCACCATCGGAGCGGTGATCGGCGTCATCGCGGTAGCCATGGTGCTGGTCTTCACCCTGGCCACCCTGGGCACCACCCACCTGAACTTCGCCCAGCGCTATGCGGGAGGCCTCGACGCCCAGTACCTCGCGGAAGCGGCGGTGAGCCAGTGCATCTACGCGATTCACGAGAGCTACGCGTTCGGTCAGGCCGGCACCGAGCAGTTGGTGGTGCAGCCTGACCCCAACGAACCGCGCAGAAACGCGGTCATCACGTTCAACAAGAGCAGCGGCCTGCCATACTCAACCAACAACGCTGGCAAGCCCGGACCAGCGGCGGGGTGGAACGGAGGGCAGGTTCCCGTGTCGTGTGTGCGGCTGCTCTCCATCGGCTCTTCTCGAGGGGTGACGCGAACCGTCGAGGTGCTCGTATCGCTGGCCGCCTACCCCTACGTGATCGCGTGCGACGGCGCGTTTCAGGCCAACGGCGCGCTGCTGGTCAAGGGGGCCACGAACATGGCCGACGTGGTGACACAGGAGGGGGGCGGCTCGCAAGCGTCGCCCGCGAGCATGGGATGCAACAGCTCTGTCACCGATACCGCCACCGTCACCATCACCGGCGATCTGGTGGCGGCCGGCACGGTGAGCATCGGCAGCGGCTCCACCGTGGGTGGACAGATCCGGAGCGCCAACATCACCCTGCCCTACATCGACGTGACGGTCTACGACCCCACGGGGCAGCCCGGCGCCGTCGCCAACCCGAGCCTGAGCGCCCCCATCACGGGACAGTGCTACTGCACCAACAGCGTGGTGGCGAGCGGCGACCTGACGATGAACGGCGGCCTTCTCTACGTGAAGGGAAATCTCACGGTGAACGGTGGCTTGACGGGCTCCGGTGCCGTGATCGTCACCGGAACCACCACCATCAACAAGGGGGCCGACCTCGCCGCCACCAACCTGGTGGCCCTGGTGAGCGTGGGTGACATCACCATCAACGGCGACACAGCGACCAAGAAGTACCTGCAAGGGCTCGTCTACACCCAGGGCAAGCTCACTGCCTCGAACATCACGGTCGCGGGGACCATGATCGCCGGCGGCTTCTCCGGCTCCTCGGGCAACCTCACCCCTGGAAGCCAGGGCGGCATCTCCCTCACAAACGTCGCGGTCTACTCTGCTCCGGAGACCTCCGACCAGATGTTCGTGCCGGGCACGGTGAAGAAGTCGCTAAACCTAAACAAGTTCATTCGCGACACCGCGCCCCTGCGCATCATCTCCTGGAAGGAGCGCTGAGTGCGCACACGGCACCGCGCCTGCAGGACGGATCGTGACGAACTCAGAACCGTGCCTAAGAGATGGCTTCGTCTAGAAGAGCCCGCTACAGCGCGCGCACGGGTACCATCGTCAGGCCGCCGGCCCCCAAGCCCTGGCAGCGCTCGCTGCTGGGCGCCATCGACCGCACTCGCGATCTCTTCTCTGGCGCGACCCGGTACGAGATGGCGGTGCTGTTCCGCTCCCTGGCCGAGCTCATCGAGTCTGGCGTGCTCATCTCGAACGCCGTGGCCGTCATCCGGCCCAGCCTCGAATCGGTGCCCATGAAGCTCGCGCTGCACCAGGTCGAGATGAGCGTGTCTCGCGGTCTGACGCCCTCGCAGGCCTTCAGCCTCTGCCCCGATGTCTTTCCCGAGATCGTGGTGCGCATGAGCGAGGTGGGCGAGCGAAGCGGATCGTTCCCGGAGATGCTGCGCAGGCTCGCCGAGTACTTCGAGCAACAGGTCTCCATCTTCCTGAAGGTGCGCAGCGCTCTCACCTACCCGCTGCTGGTGCTCGTGCTGTGCGGCGCCATCGTGATCCTGCTCCCCGGGTTCCTCCTCGATGGGGTGTTTCGAATGCTGCGCGACCTCGACGCGGAGATTCCGATGAGCACACGCGCGCTCATGACGCTCTCCGATCTGGTGCGAGATCCCTTCGCCTGGCTGGTGGGCGCTGGCGCGGTCGCCGCCGCCGCCCTGGTCTACCGAAGGCGCATGCGCAACCGCGACATCCGCCGCAAGCGCGACGCCTGGCTGCTGCGGCTTCGCGGTGTCGGCCCGTGCCTTCGCCACATCGCGCTGCTGCGCTTCACCGCCGCCCTCGAGGTGATGATGTCTACGGGAACGCCCATCCTGGTTGCGCTCACCGTGGCGGGGAAAGCGGCGCAGAACCTCGTCTTCGAGGACGCCGCCGAGGAGGTCGGACAAGCGCTGAAGGCGGGCATTCCGCTGCACGTGAGCCTGGGTCGAACTCACATCATGCCTCGCATCCACACCCAGCTCGTCGCCATGGGTGAAGAATCCGGATCCATGACCGAGATGCTCAAGCAGTGCGCCTGGCTCTCTGAGCTCGAGATCGAGCAGCGCATCGGCGCCGCGCTGGCCGCACTCGAACCTGCCGTGATGATGTTCATGGGCGCGGTGGTGGGGTTCATCTGCCTCGCGACGCTCAGCCCGAT
>RGZZ01000126.1 GCA_010028905.1 Pseudomonadota bacterium
GAAATAGAGCACCACGGGCTTCCCACGAAGATCGGAGAGTCGCACAGCCGTGCCGCCGTACGACGCCAGCTCGAAGTCTGGCGCCATTGTGCTGGGTTCGAGAAAATCACGCATGTCTACTGGGGCTCCTCGCATGAACGGCGCGACTGACGCAGGCGCACCGAGTGGTGGGGCGAGAGTTGCCCACCCCGCCACGAGGTTCCTTCAGCCCCTCGGTGCCCTGCGCCAGCAACGGCGAGGACAGGCTGACGTGGCGCTCGAACAGGTCGTAGCATGACGAAGATGCGACCCGCCGCCATCATGCTCGGCCTGTTCTTGCTCACAGCCGTCACGCTCGCCGCCGCGCAAGCAGACGCCCCGTTCGATATCGAACGCGCACTCGAACAAACGCGCAGGCTGCTGCTCGACAATCCCCGAATCGGTGAGCACGGCTATCTCTCCACAGCCGAGCTGCGGGCCCGCCATGAATGGGAGCTCGAACGCAGCCTGAGCTTTCCCAAACTTGTCCGGGGAAACCCGGAGAACCGGGAGATCGCCCTCACCTTTGACGACGGACCGCATCCCGGCAAGACCGAGCGCCTGCTGCGCATCCTGCGCAATGAAGGCGTGGTGGCCACGTTCTTCGTGGTGGGCAAGAAGGTCGACGAGCACCCAGAGCTGGTGCGCCGCGAAGTCTTCGAAGGTCACGAGGTGGCCAACCACACCTACAACCACATCCGCCTCAACAGCCTTGCACCGGCCCTCATCGCGGCCGAGCTGCACGCAGGCTCCGAAGCCATCACACGGGCCGTGGGCAGTCCCACCCGGATCTTTCGCCCCCCCGGAGGCGAGTACGACGCCGAGGTCATCGAGGTCGTAAAGCGCACAGGCTACGTCATGGTACTGTGGACAGACGATCCCGGGGACTACAGCGACCCGGGTGTCGAGTGGATACGAACCCGCACCGTGAACGAAGCCAGCAACGGGGGCATCATCTTGCTGCACGACGGCGTCGACCAGACGCTCGAGGCGCTCCCCCAGATCTTGCGCCGTCTGAAGCAGCAGGGGTTTCGGTTTGTGACGGTGAGCGAGATGGCACGCGAGCGCGGGGTCATCAAGACGGGCGGGCCACGCGTGCCGTGACCCGTGAGGGCCTTCGCCCCCGCAGCGTCAACCCGCGCTGCACCGGCCTCACATCACAAGCGAGTTGTCGATGTAGATCGCCTCGAGACGCATCCGGTTCTCTTCGTTGAGACGCACGGCTTCACGCAGCCGCGCATCGGCGGCTTCAACCAGGGCCTGGGCTGCGTCGAGCAGCGTCAGGTCGCCTTCGAGACGCGCGCGCTCAACCGTCTCAAGCGCGGCGAGAAACCCTTCGGCGGCCTCGACCCCAGTCTCGATCTCGATGCGCACGATGTCTTCGGCCGTCTCGGGGAGGTCGATCTCGAGGAGGCCGCGCCCCAGAGCGACGAGACGCTGGGCCAGCTGCTCGAGCTCACCCGTGATGTCGGCATCGTCGACCGCCGTGTCCCGGGCGCGCTCGATGAGCGCCATCACCTCGAGCGCCCGAGCACTGGGCTGCAGATCGATGCGGGTTGATTCGGCGGCTTCCACGTGAGCATCTACGCTGCCCGTCAGACGCCCCCTTCTTTGCTCTCGCTGTCGTGCTGAAGCGCGCGCCCGCCCGTCATCGGCGGCGCCCACCACAACGACGGGCAGCCCCGGACGGCCAAAGCTCTCAGCAAACCTGGATGGCGACGGAGACGCCCCGCGCGCCACCGCCTCGAGATCCATCGCGGTCAGGGCGCCCTCACGGCCTTTGCCGCACGATCATCCGGTGGCAGCGCCAGGCGAAGCGACTGCACGATCAGCAGCTCAGAGAGCTGTAGATCGCCGGCCGAAGGCAGCGAGGCCGCATACGCGTCGATGGCCGCGCGAACGACGGCAGGGCGCCCGTCGCGCAGCACCTGATCGACCAGGCGATTTCCGGCCGGTGTCAAGAAGCTCGACGCAAAGCAGCGCGTGAACGTGTCAGCGTCGAGCTGCGAGAAGAGGGCCTCGCGCACGGCGCGAAGCGGTTCAACCCCCTTGTCGCGCAGCGCTGCGAGGTGTTCGATGCGCGCGATGCCCACGCGCATCACATCATCGACGGCCACCGACTGCGTGCCCGAAGTGAGACGCTCGCCCAGCGGCCACACGTTGTGCGCGAGGTAGACAGATGCCGCGACGCCACGCTGCCCGTCGATGACCAGGGCACCGGGAGCCTGCGGCGACCAGAGCAGAACGTATGGCGTCCCGTCGACGCGCGCCGAGCGGGCCTCGAGAAAATAGAGATAGCTGCCGCTGTACAGAGACGATACGGCGTCGGCGTGGAGGCAGAGCGGATCGTGCAGCGCCGTGAGCTTGCCATAGTCGAGGCGCCACGCCTGCGGTTGACCCAGAGCTCTCGGCAGCAGCGGAATCGCCAGAGAGATCTGCTGGGTTCCCTGCCACTGGTGATAGCCCTTGCCCAAACGTGATGGCGAAGCGTTTCGCGATGTCTGGTCGACCTCAGCGACGGCCAGGCCCTGACCCGGCGCTAGCGCGGGAGGCTCGAACGCATGCACGGCCTTGATCGCTCGGGCGTACGGATCGATCTCGAGCAGGCGCGACTTGAACGTGTCGGTGACGACGATGGCGCGGTCTCCATCCCAGCAGAGCCCGTACGGCATGTTGAAGAGCGTATCGCTGAGGCCATTGCCGCCCATGGCCTGGCGTTCGACGAGATCGTCGCGCACGATGCGAATGCGTCCGTTATGCGCGTCAGAGGTGGCGATGACGCCGCGAGGCGAGATGGCGACACCGGTGGGCCAGAGCGACTCTCCCCGTCCCCACCCGAGTCGTTTCTCACAGCGCTGCTCGACGCCGTCAGCACTGAAGCGGCGTATGCTGGCGTCGCCCAGGCCGGTGGCGATGATGTCACCGTTCGCCAACATCGACACACCGTGGCAGTTGGGCACATGGCGAGACCACAGCACCGTGCCGGCGCCGTTGGTGAGAGTCAGGCGATGGCCGTCGTGGTCAGCGATGGCAACGCGGTCACCGTCGCGAGAGACATCAACCCCCTCGGGGCCGGTGAGCCAGGGGCCGTGCCAGCGCGCGTCAAGGGTCAGACCGCTGCTCGGCGAGAAGCGCAGCACGAGCAGGTCCTTGGCGAGGTAGTTGGCGACGAACAGACGGTCGCGTTTCGCAGACCAGCAGAGCCCCGTGGGATACCAGGCACCCACCCCTCTGGGCTTCGGCAAGATGGCCAGCGTGTCGCGGGCGGTATCGATCAGGGCCACGTCTGCGTAGTTGCAGATGAAGAAACGCGTTCGCGCGTATCTCGTGATGGCCGCTGGAAACCTGAATGCGGCCGGGTGGCCATCGCCGTCTCGCACGACACTGTGCGATGCCCCCGCATCGGTGAGAACAGATGCAGCAGGCCCGACACGGCACGTCCGGTCGCGAAACGACAGCGCCCGTCGTCCAGATGTCTGCGCGAGCGTCAGGGCGCACGCAACGAAGGCGATGAGTGAGCCTCGCATGACCCTATCGGAGAGAAAGCGCTTTGCAATCGCGACGAACACCGAAAAACCTACGCTCGCACCCGACAGAAATCCTTTTGTGGCAACGTTCTCACACGGTGACCTCTCGAAATCGCTGCAAACGAGACGTTTTTCAACCCATGAGATCGCCGGAACCTACAGCCAGTTGTGTTGGGTGTACTCTGCCCCGATGCGATGGGGGTGAAACCCTCAGAAGTTCGCCCCGTGGCCGGCCACGACAAGGTCGGCTCGAAGACGAGGTCTCCGGCTAGTCGAGGGGGGTGCCGAGGGTCAGCAGGTGGTCGAGACGGGCTGCCTTGGTTCCGAGATACCGCAGGTTCTCGGCATTGGGCGCAACCTCGAGCGCCACGCGCCTGCGCACGACGACGTCGCCGTCAGCCAGGCCATCGATCTTACGGGGGTTGTTGGTGATGAGGTCAACCGATCGCACCTTCAGATCACGAAGGATGAGCGCGGCGGTGTGATACTCTCGAGAGTCGGCCGCAAAGCCCAGGTGAAGGTTGGCGTCGACCGTGTCGTATCCCTCATCTTGCAGGCAGTACGCGCGCAGCTTGTTGACCAGCCCGATGCCCCGCCCTTCTTGGCGCAGATAGACGACGACCCCGCGGCCCGCCTGGGCGATCATGCGAAGGGCGCGCTGCAGCTGTGGGCCGCAATCGCAGCGCAGCGACCCGAGCACGTCGCCGGTGAAGCACTCGGAGTGAAGCCGCGTCAGAACGCCCTCGCCCTCGGCCACGTCTCCACAGACGACTGCCAGGTGCTCTTTGTCGTCTCCGGTCTGGTAGATGCAGAGACGAAAGTCACCGTGCTCAGTGGGCATGCGCGCCTGCGCCACGAACTGCGCGCGGTTCGTGAAAGGCTCGGATGGTGGGTTCAAATGAGCGTGCGACGCCCCCTCATGGCTTTTCTGAACGTTATCCCGAGCCGCGCGCCATTCCTCTTTCTGACCTGCGCGAGCGCCCGTCACGAAGCGTCGGGTGTCGCAACGGTAACATCGCTGTAGCATCTCGCCCGCCCACCTGACGTATCATTGATCTACGAGTGTGAGGAACAGGAAGAAGGCGAGCTCTCGTCAGGCAGAGAGCGATTAGCCAAGGAGACAGGGTACGAGAATCGATGATGCAGATCACCAGCGCAGCTCCACAGCGCCCCTACCCATCACAGGCACTTTCCTCACCACCCGCCACACAAGCGCCTTCCTCTGCCCCCCCTGCGTGTCCAGAAGGCTGCCCCGTGGGGGCCGAAGACGTGCTCGCTCCAGGGCGTGACCTGGCCCCCGACCACCACTGGCTGGCCAAGGAGAAGGTGCACACCCCTGTCCCCACGTTCACGCCCGAGCAGTGGAAGAGCGCCCAGCACTACAACGTGGTCGTGGTGGGCGCCGGCATGAGCGGCCTGCACACCGCCTGGCGTCTTCGTGGTCTCGACGGATCCGCGCCGCCCAGCGGTTCTACCGAGAAGCCGAGCGTAGCCGTGTTCGAGCGCACTCACCACCTGGGCGGACGGGCCCGCACCTTCCGCATCCAGGGCGATCAGACGCCCCTCGACCTGGGCGCCATGCGCTTCATTCCCAGCGAGCACAAGCTCGTGAACGGCCTGGCGCAGCACTTCAACCTGCAGACCCGCGACTTCGTGGTGGGCGGAGACAACGATCTGCGGTACTTCCGCGGCACCCGTCTCACCAACGCCGAGATTGCGGCGCACCCGGAATCCCTTCCCTTCCACCTTCGTCCGGAGGAGCAGGGCAAATCGGTCGACGAGCTGCTCGCCATGGGCATCGGCGCGGTGGTGCCCAACTTCCAGGGCCTGACTGCCCAGCAGTGGGACACCGCCAAGCGCACCACAACGCTTCCGGTCACCGATCCAAGCACCCAGAAGACGACCCAGGTGCCCCTCTACGAGCTGGGCCTGCGCGACGTCCTCTCGCGCACGCTGAGCCACGAGGCCCTCGAGATGGTGACCAGCTCCGTCGGCTATCACACCTTCCTGGCGAACTGGGATGCTGGCGAGGCCATGGAAGCCATCAGTGGTGACTTCAAGCCCGGAATCACCTACAAGACCCCGGTCAGCGGCATGGCCGCCTTCCCCGTCTCCCTCGTGAAGGACCTGCGCGCCGACGGCGTGCCCTTCAACAAGGAGCAGACGCTGCGCCAGGTCGCCTACGACACGGAGAGCAAGCAGTTCCATCTCGTGTTCGAAGACACCAAGGGCAACGCCACGCCGGTGGTGTGCGAGCAGACCGTGCTGGCCATGCCGAAGGCACCGCTGGCCGAGCTCACCGCCGACAGCCCGTTCCTGCAAGGCACCCGTCTCGAGCAGAACCTGGGCAAGGTGACGGCCAACCCCATGACCCGCATCTTCGTCACCTACGACAAGCCGTGGTGGAACGACGATGGCATCACCGGCGGGCGCTCGGTCACCGACCTGCCCCTCGACCAGGTCTACTACTACGGCAACAGCAATGACGCGCGTCCCTACGTGCAGATCTACGCCGACGGCGAGGCCAGCGACTTCCTCGCCGGGCTCCAGAACCCGGCCGAACCCGGCGCGAGCACCACCCTCACCGCGTCTCCCCAGCTGGCCGAAGAGCTTCAGAAAGAGCTCACCGAGCTGCACGGCCACGCCCTGCCGCCCCCCACGGGCTTCCTGTACAAGCGCTGGTCAGACGATTTCTTCGGCGGTGCCTACCACACGTGGAACGCGGGTTCCAAGCCGTTCGAGAGCGCCGACGCGATGATCGCGCCCCTCCCCGATGTGCCGCTGTATGTGTGCGGAGAGGCCTTCTCCACCGACCAGGGATGGATCGAGGGGGCGTTGCAGACGTCGGAGAAGGTTCTCTCCAAGATGGGGAAGACGCCCACGGCCCTGCAGTAGAGCCTCGACGGCCACGAGAACGAAGAGACGCGCCTGAGCCGTTGGCCCAGGCGCGTCTCCTCATTCTGCGCAGGTGATGCTGACGTGCGAGCGCCTAGTTGCTCAGCATGCGCTTGAGACGTTCGTCGGCGAGCAGCTCGGCCAGGGTGGCCGGCGGGCCCTCACGATTCACGTTCTCGGTGATGGCGCTGGGAACGATGAGGGGGCGCAGGGAGATGCCGTCGGTGCCGATGGGACGCATGTGCTGACCTCCACAGTGGCCTGTCGTCACGAACCCGTCGCCGCGAGCCCTTCCAGGCCCCGTCGAGCGGTGTCGAGACGGTTGATGCCGCGCGCCGGTTCGCGCAGGTCGCTCCATGTATAGCGCGTCCAATGCCCGACCGTAAGATCCGGGTTGTTAACGTCGAGCCACGAGCAGCCTCCGGGTGAAGGACGATGCGAGGCCCTCAAGCCCTCCCGATGGGGGTGTTCGCCCAATCGTGAATGAACTGGTTGGCCGCGCGAACATCGGCCATCCGCTGGCGCAGGCTGGCCCCAAGACCGCGATCAGCCGCGTCGCGCGATCCGTTCACGAAGCCCCAGGCCGTGGCGTAGGCCGTGCCGGCAACGGTGAGCAGCGCGAGGTCGGCAGGGACGCGCGCGAGGGCCAGCAAGAGGTCTGTGGGGGCGTGCTGCTAGCGAATGGCGTCGCGGGTGCGCGTCTGCAGGGCGCGAGGCAGATGCGCGATGGTGCTCACCGCCACGCCCATCCCGTCTACCGCGGCGCCGAGCACGGCACCGACCGCCTCCGACGCGACCGTGGCGCAGACCGACGCCGGACCGCTCGGAGCAGCGTCGCCTGGCGCGCCACTCTCAGAGAGGCGACGTGCGCCAGAAATGGGGCTGGCAGAAGAGCGGGAGAGCGGTGACGTCATCATGGCGTTGAGCAGGCTCCTGTCGCGCGATGATGTGAGTCTAGCCGAGCGCCGCCACTTCCGTCAGGCGGCTGGTCGTGAGCGGTCGAAAAGCGCCGACGAGGCGCCGTACGCCAGGCGCGAGCGGTGGCCCGCCTATCAGCCACATTCGCGCGCCAGCGCGATCAGCGCCTCTGCGGCCTGGGAGAAGGTCTCGCGTGAGGCGCGTCGCCGCGCCCCCTCAGAGAGGCGCGCCCGCAGCGCATCGTCACGCAGCAGGGTCTCGAGCTGCAGCCAGAGCCGCTCGGGAAGGCCGTCTCCATCGGCCACCACCCGCCCGCATGCGTCGTCGACGGTGGCGCGCGACCCGTGGGTCTCCACCGCCACCACGGGGGCGCCCGCGGCAAAGGCCTCCATGGTGGTGAGCCCATAGCTCTCGTGCCGGGACGCGGCAACAAAGACATCGGCCATCTCGAGCGCGGCACGCTTGCGGGCGCCATCGAGATGGCCCGCAAAGACCACGGGGGTGCGCAGCTGCTCGGCCTTGCGACGCAGCCCGCGCATGAACGTCTCCCCTTGCATGAAGGCCGGCCCGCCACAGATCACGACACGCACGGCCGTCCCCGAGCGACGCAAGCGCTCCCCGTGCGCGATCGCTTCGAGAAGCCGATCGATTCCCTTCTCTGGTGACACGCGGGAGAGCGTGACGATGAGCTTCTCCCCCGCGCGAACCCCCCAGCGCATCGCAAGCGCCTCGCGGGCCAGCCTCACCTCGTTCTCGGGCGGAAAGCGCTCGGGCGCGCCCCAGGGCACCACGGCGCAGCGGGCTGCGGGGAGATCGGGATAGCAGCGACGCAGCACATCGACCATCGATGGCGAAGGCACCACGAGACGCGTCGACTCCATCGCGCAGTCGAGCTGCTTGTCGAACACCAGCCGCAGCACGTCTGGCACCACGGGCGAGGTGCGGGCGAAGCGGAAGAGCGCGACCGCGCGCTCCGGCGTGATCTGTTCGCGCAGGTACATGCGGGTGAAGTACTCCACCACGTCGACGTGAACGAGCACGATGACGGGAATGCCCCGCGCCGACAGCCGATGCATCGTCGGCCCTTCGGAGATGTCATGCGCCATGACGACGACCCGCTCCGGCTGGGCGATGATCCAGGCCGTGCAGGCGCGCTCGAACCGCCGGCACAAGCGAGCGTAGGCCATCTCCGAGAGGCGGGTGGGCGGCGTGGTGCCCGCGCCCACGTCGATGCGATGATAGGCCACGCCACGCGGAGGGGTGGGTCCTGTTCCCAGAACGGTGACGCGCACATCGTCGCGCTCACCCCAGGATTCGCACAGCCTTTCGCAGACCGCTCCCCCACCGCCGACCGGTACGCTCTCCGAGCCCCAGCCAGCGTGGGCAGCCGTCATGACGACGTGCATCAGTCGATGGATTCGACGTCGAGCGCCTGCTGCTCACTCGACTTCAGGCGCCAGCCCCCCGACGCTTTCACCCACAGATCGATGGCGCCGGAGCGGATGATGAAGCGCTTCTTCCCCCCGCCATCGGCGAGCACCTGGGTGTAGCGCTGCTCACACCACGTCTGGACCTCTGCGCTCTTCGCATTCTTGAACGTGACGCGCTCGACGCGGGTCTTGCACGAGACCAGCGACTTCACCTGAACGTCGAAGCTGCGGCGCCAGTCGACGAGCTTGGTCTTCTTGCGCCCGTTCTCGAAGGTCACATCAGGGGTCATGAGGGCCACCACCCCATCGAGGTCGCGCTCGACGAGCAGCCGATCGAAGTTCTGGTACTGCTGCCGAAGCGCGGCCTCGTCGTCGCTCATCGGCGACTTCTCGTCTTGCGCAGATGCGCCATGCGCGAGCGCCAGGAGCAGCGCGAGCGCAAGCGCGACGCGCGCCAGGAGCGCGGCACGCACCTGCGCCGACGTGCAGATGAGGTGAAGCACGCGAGCCTCCGCCTAACCGAACAGCTTGGGGATGTAGACGTTCAGCTGGCGCTTCCACCACGGCCAGTCGTGCCCCGAGTCGTGCCCCCACAGGTCCATGTTCACTGACACCCCGCGGTTCCACAGCGCGTCGGTGGCGTGCTGGGTCCAGTCGATGTGCTCATAGGGACCGCGGCCCACGATCAGGTTGATGCTGCAGCTGCGCAGCATCTCGAGAGAGGCGTGATCAGACATGCCGCCCACGAAGTCCGGGGGGTTGTTGAAGTAGCAGTTCTCGTCGAAGTAGCCGTCCATGTAGCGGCGCATGTCGTAGATGCCGCTCATGCCGATGCACCACTTGAACTGGGTCGGGTGCTTGCACAGCGTGTTGAGCGCGTGATAGGCGCCCATGGAGGCCCCCACCGTGCAGATGGGCTGCCACGAACCGCAGTCGGCGTGGATGAACGGCACCACCTCTTCGCGCACATACTGGTCGTACAGCGCCTGGCGACGAGCCCGCTCGGCCGGGTGGATGTTCTCATCGAACCACGACTTGTTGTTGATGGTGTTGATGGAGTACACCTTGACGGCGCCGCGCTCGATGTGCGACGCGATGTCACCGATGAGGCCGAAGCGCTCGTACTCCTCGAAATCTGCAGCGGCCGTGGGGAAGAAGAGCATGGGAACTCCCCAGTGGCCATAGACGGCAACGGGCATCTCGATGCCCAGGGAAGGGCTGCGCCAGACGTGGGTTCTCTTGTTCATAGCGGCCGAGGCTTCGTCGACTGAAGCCCCGTTCCTGCCGCGTGCGCCACAGGTTCCGGGGTCGCGCGCAACGCCCGTCACAACGCCACTTGAAAAAAACCTGGAGAATCGCGGCGCGCCTCGGTTACATGTTGTTTACACGACGTGACGGGGCGTTAACAGAGCGTCCACATCACGGTAACAATTCGGGTGGAGCGCGGAGGGGGCGATGTGAGACAATGCTGGAAAGGGCCCCGAGAGTTTCGCAGCGGCGATTTCGAGAAGCCATCGGAAGGCCACCGACGCCACGACGTGAACGTCGGTCCACGAGGAGGGTGCAAGCCAATGGATACCGTGTTCCACGCATTCACCGAAGCCGACCAGCGGCGCCTGCGCATGGGTGCCCTGACGAACGCGGTGCGCGGCAAGGCGTGGCGCGCGGGCCGTCCTGACGAGACCCTGTCCCCCGTGGCCCCAGAGGCCGAAGCCCACGACAGCGAAGGCGAGACCCCTTCGCAGGTGAGCGCCCGCATCGAGCGTGAGAAGGCCGAGTGGAAGAACGGCGAGCAGCGCCGCCAGGCCTTCGACGCGATGCTTCGCGAGAACCTGGGCCAGACCCGCAAGCTTGCCGCGCAGAACGGCATCCCCGAGCTCACCGCGCTCTACCAGGCCCAGCGCGAGATGCGCCGTGTCGAGACCGAGAAGAACGAAGCCAATGCCGAGGTGCAGGCCAACCTCAGCGCCTCCAACGCCCAGATCCAGTCGCTCATGTCGGCCGCACGCGACGGCAGCGCCTCGTGGGAGTACCGCCGCTCGGTGCTGGGGCGCGCTCGCCTCGCCGTGGCCGACCACCTCGTGGCGCTCCACCAGGTTCAAGACCGCATCCACGACAAGTTCGCCGAGTTCGCCGGCAAGCCTGAGCTCGTGAGCGAGCTGGGCGGCCAGGCCACCGAGGTCGAGCAGCGCAAGCGCGTGATGGAAGAGTACTACGGGGTTCTCGAGAGCCTGGTGGGCGGAGGCGGCGACGAGGCCGACCTCGACCGCCTGGGCAGCACCACCGCCGCCGTGGCGCCGGAAGTGGTTCGCAACTCTTCGACGATGCGCTTGATGGCCCGCCGTCGCCGCAACTTCTGGGCGGAGGTCGCCTGATGCTCTCGGCGGTCACCTTCGCGGGAGCACCGGCAAGAGGCGTGGCCGCCCCCCTGGCCTGCCTCGACCTGGAGTCGGCCCACAACGCGATGGCGACGGTCGTCTCGCCCTTTGACGTGGCGCCCCGCGACACGGTGGGCGTGAGCG